>JAZLFL010000076.1:0-20990 GCA_045615825.1 Lachnospiraceae bacterium | reverse complement strand
ATCTATCTTGGTTCTCTCTGAATTAGCCAGCTTGTATTCATCCCAGCTTACTCCGTCCAAAAGTCCCTGAGTCTTGGCATCCTCTTCCTTAAGCACCTTGTATCTGATGGCAGCTACCGAAAGAGATGAATTGCTGTAATTGATTAGTCCTGCCGGAATAGTAGTCTGAGTGATTGTCTCGTTAGGAAGATAATCTCTTGACTCTTCAGTTACAGTTGAGCTCGAATTCTGCTGGTCCTGAATAACATATGTTGTTCCATCTTCGCCATTAGAATCTGTTCCTGGCACGCCACTTGTTCCACCAGTTGCTTCTGAGTTATATGTATCCTCATGACTTAACACGCCCTGGGACTGTCCGTCTGCAGGAGTGTAATCATGCTGCGTTCTCTCAGTTGTCGAGAAATCAAGTTCAAGGTTAGTTGATACTTCAATGAGGTTGTACTCATTGGTACCAAGTAACACCTTCTTAACCTCTGCCTGAAGCAGCTGCTCTGTCTGCTGCTTAACACCCATCTGCGATGATGCATTGCCGGTTACTGAATATGACTCATCGCCGGAGAACAATAAGTTACCTTCATTATCAATAATTGTAATGTTGGCTATATCTGCATTGCCAAGTGCTGTCATAACGAACTTGGCAACTGTTGCTGCATTGTCCTGTGTGAACTCGCCATCAGGTGTAATCATAATAGCTGCGGAGCTGTCTTCCCTCTTGGATATGAGAGTTCCATCATTCTGAGGGAGATTGAGCTGTACAGTAGCTGTCTTGATATTAGCCATGCCCTGGAGATCTGTCTCCATCAGGCTCTCAAGATAAAGCTTGTACTGTCTCTGCTTATCAGACTCAGTGGTCGAGAATCCGCCGCTTGTAACATTGGACAAATCATATCCCTGCGTCGGAATGTTGTTAGCACCCAAAAGAAGTGTCGCCTGCGACTTCTGGGCACGTAATACGCTTATCTGATATCCATCATCAGATACCACGTATGTGATACCATCGCCATCAAGCAGTGTTGTAATCTCTGAAGTCTCCTTAGTAGACTCAGTTATAGCCAGCACATCATAAACCGGTCTGGTCACAAGTGTTATAAGTATGGCAAAAGCCACTACCACACCTGCTGCTACAGATACGATAATGGTCTTCTGTTTAGATGAAAACTTATTCCACCATTCCAATATTTTTTTAGGTATTTCTTTTAACTTGTCAACCATCTCTGGCTCCCCTGCATATTATTAAACCTTATAGGTTAATGTTCATAATCTCCTTATATGCATCAATCAGCTTGTCCCTTACCGCAACCGTGTACTGAAGTGCTGTTGAAGCCTTCTGAAGAGCTATGGATAAATCATGCGTGTTGTCCGTAAGACCCATAGCGAACTTCAACTCCTCATTCTCTGCATCGGAGAGATATGAGTTAGTCTCATTGATATTATTAAGTGCTGCATCAAAGAATGTAGAGAATGAATCAGAGGAATTATCCTTCGCATTAACGCCAACCTCCGAATTGTTGTAAGCATTCTTAATCGCTCCACTTGATATGTTATAAAGACTTGTAATATCTAATGCCATGTATTATCTCCTAGATTAAATATCAGCTGTTACCAATCTGTAATCCCTGCTGTGCAATCTTCTTGCTTGATTCAAACGCTGTTGCATTCGCCTCATAGCTTCGGCTTGCATCAATAAGATTAGTCATCTCAGTAATAATATTAACGTTAGGATATGTTACATATCCGTTCTCATCTGCATCTGGATGCGATGGGTCATACACCATATTGCCTTCAGAACTGTCTTCGAAGGTTCCGCTGACCTTAACACCCTTGGATCTGTATCTGTCTGTGCAGCGTCCGAATATTGTGCTGAAGTTAGGCGTTCCGCCGTTCTTCTCTTCAAATGTAACAACCTTGCGCTTATAAGGTGTTCCATCCTCTGTACGGGTTGTGTTGGCATTAGCAACATTCTCCGAGATGACATCCATACGGTATCTCTGAGCTGTAAGTCCTGATGCATTAATATTAAAAGAATCAAATACTCCCATGCCTTATGCCTCCTTACTTAATAACCGCTTTAAGATTGCCAAATTCCGAATTAAGACTCTCAACAATTCCCTGATACTTAAGCTGGTTGGCTGCAAGTGTTACCTGCTCCTGCTCTGGATCAACATTGTTACCATCGAGTCTGTATGAATAATCACCGTAGTCTGTGAACTGCTTCGCATTAAGCGCGCTCATTCTGACATTGGAAACCTTATCGTCTATAGATGTGTACTTGCTGCTTCTAAGTGCCTGCTTTAACTGCTCTTCAAAGTTAACATCCTGTCTCTTGTATCCAGGTGTGTCCTGATTAGCTATATTGTTGGCAATAAGCTGATTGCGAAGCGCTGATGCATCAGCAGCCTTATCCAGTACATTGATATAATCGAATACTCCCGAATTAATCATTTTACCTCTCCTATAAGTGCATGTAACAGGCATACTACGCCTAATACGCGCACCCTATTCTATTATACTTTATATGGTAGAAAAAACAAGTGTTTAAGCACATTATCTAGTATTTTTTATCAAATAAAAGCACAAGATGATGTAAGGACTGATTAAGACTTAGTCGCACTCATTTTTCCCGGGTTAATAAAAAACAAAAAGGACCTATTGCAAGCAATAAATCCTTTTAAATCAATCAATCCTTTTATTAAATATCGGCATCTTACGATAAAACTTAAGTCTATCTTGTCCCTGTGCCCTTGCGAAGCTTGTCAATCTCCTCGAAAACAACGTCATTAAGCACCTTAATATAGGTTCCCTTCATGCCAGAGCTTCTTGATTCGATAACTCCGGCGCTCTCAAACTTCCTAAGCGCATTAACGATAACACTTCTTGTAATACCCACTCTGTCAGCAATCTTGCTGGCAACAAGTATGCCCTCCATGCCATCAAGCTCATCGAATATGTGGACAATAGCCTCCATCTCAGAGAACGAAAGTGTCGAAATAGCCGACTTAACAACCGCGATTTTACGCGATTCCTCAGCATTCTCCTCGTTAACCGCGCGTAACATCTCAAGGCCCACAACAGTGGTTCCATACTCACAGAGAATAATATCATCAATATCATAGAACTCGCCTGCCTTGTACACAAAGAGGGTACCAAGGCGCTCACCGGCGATATCAATAGGGGCAATTATCGCAGTATACTTCTTAACTGCTTCGCCCTCAAAACCAAGTGTTGCGAGATTAACATTCTCCTTAGTCGAAAGAACAGACAGCATTCTCTCATTAAGCATTCCGTCGATAAAACCTCCAACCTTGTCCTTAATCAGCTCATGGATCGGTTCTACTCCAGGATCATTATCAATTCCAAGAACCTTACCCTTCCTGCTGATGACAAGAACATTACTCTCCAGAATCTCGCGCATTACAATGCATATATCATTGAACACGACCTTGCTGGAGTTGTTATTATGCAAAAGCTTGCCAATCTTCCGTGTCTTATCAAGTAACTGAACGCTGCTCATAAAAATACCTCCACACTTACGCGTATGGAGGTATTATAAGTTATTTGTCTGACAATTTCAATCATTTATAGACATTTTGATGTAATTTTTAGTTATTTTTACTCATTTTTAGGTGCGTCTTCGCTATATCCACACTCTTCATTCATGCACACAAGCTTGCTGCCCTTAACAAGAAGCGACTGGCCGCACTTAGGACAGTTCTTGCCAGATGGGCGCTGCCATACCATGAAATCACAGTTAGGATTATTAATACATCCGTAATATCTTCTGCCCTTTCTTGTTGCCTTGATAACGATATCTTCGCCGCACTTAGGACATGCAACACCGATCTTCTCGAAATATGGCTTGGTATGTCTGCACTCAGGGAATCCAGAGCAGGCCTGGAATCTGCCGTGAGGACCATACTTAATGTTCATAGGACGTCCGCACTCCTCACAGAGCTCGGCAGAAGTCTCATCCTTAATCTCAACCTTCTCAATCTCCGAAGCTGCTGCATCCACCGCCGCCTTAAGGTCAGGATAGAAATTCTCAATAATAGCCTTCCACTTAACCGTTCCTTCTTCAACACCATCCAAAAGTGTCTCCATGGTTGCAGTGAAGTCTACATCGACGATCTGTGGGAACGCATCTCTCATAAGGTTATTAACGATGTCACCAATCTCTGTTACGAATATATTCTTGCCTTCCTTAACGATGTAACGTCTTCCAAGAATAGTTGTAATAGTAGTCGCATATGTCGATGGTCTTCCTATTCCAAGCTCTTCCATAGCATGTACGAGACTTGCCTCTGTATAGTGAGGGGCAGGCTGAGTAAAGTGCTGTGTAGGATTTACCTCATTAACAGTTACACTGCTGTCCTCCGAAAGGTTCGAAAGTACTGCATTAGTCGAGTTCTTCTCCTCATCAGCATCAACATATACCGACATGAATCCATCAAAGCTTATACTGCTTGTGGAAGCAGTGAATTTGTGCCCTGCACAGTCGAACTTAACACCAACTGTCTCATAAACAGCGGCTGCCATACGGCTTGCAACAAATCGCTTCCAGATGAGCTGATAAAGTCTAAACTGTTCTTTTGTTAAATCGTCTTTTAATAAAGCTGGTGTTTTTGTGACATCTGTAGGTCTGATAGCCTCGTGAGCATCCTGAATTTTCTTGTTGCTCTTAGGCATGGCATCTTTATCTGCCACATATTTATCACCATACTGCTTAGCAATATATTCTCTGGCCATAGAATCTGCTTCATCAGAGATTCTTGTACTGTCAGTTCTTAAATACGAGATAAGACCAACTGTACCCTGTCCAGTCACCTCAACACCTTCATAGAGCTGCTGCGCAACACGCATAGTCTTCTGAGTTGAGAAATTAAGCGCCTTACTGGCTTCCTGCTGCAGAGTAGATGTCGTAAAAGGAAGAGGCATCTTCTTAGTTCTCTCACCTTTCTTGATATCCACTATATTCATCGCCTTGCCGGAAAGCTCTTTCATGACTGCATCTGCAGCATCCTTACTGTTGATTCTGTCATCATCCTTGCTGACATACTTTGCCGAGATAGTCTTCTTGCTTCCAGGAACACCCAAAACAGCGTCTATAGTCCAGTATTCTTCAGGAACAAATTCAGCGATCTCCTGCTCTCTGTCGCATAC
This sequence comes from Lachnospiraceae bacterium, assembly GCA_045615825.1. Lineage (GTDB taxonomy): Bacteria > Bacillota > Clostridia > Lachnospirales > Lachnospiraceae > Colinaster. Next base: position 15,833 of record JAZLFL010000076.1, on the reverse strand, counting down.
AATTCTGAGCGCAACAGACTGGACACGTCCAGCAGAAAGTCCCCTCTTAACCTTTGTCCATAAAACAGGTGATATCTCATATCCAACAATTCGGTCAAGACATCTTCTTGCCTGCTGAGCATCGACTAAGCTCATATCTATCTCACGAGCATTCTTAAGGCTTTCCTTAACCGCATTCTTGGTAATCTCATTAAAAGTAATACGGTATACCTTCTTATCTTCCAGTTTAAGAGCCGCGATAAGATGCCAGCTTATTGCCTCACCCTCGCGGTCAGGGTCAGTTGCGAGATATATTTTCTCAGCCTTCTTAACTTCCTTACGAAGCGAAGCAAGAATATCACCCTTACCCCTTATTGTAATGTAATGTGGTTCAAAGTCACCTTCTACATCGATACCAAGTGAAGACTTAGGAAGATCTCTTACATGTCCCTGGCTGGCCATAACCTTATAGTTAGCACCCAGGAATTTACCTACAGTCTTAACTTTTGTTGGCGACTCAACAATCACTAAATACTTTGCCATACTGTTCTCCGAATACATATTTGTGCCCTTTTTACGGTCACGTGCAACAATATACAATAAGTTTTTTTGATTGGCAAGCTATTTTTTTCGAAAAATTTGATCGCGTTTCTTCTATATATATAGTCTCTATAACAAAAAACATCTGACCGAATTCACGATCAGATGTTTAAATAAATTACCATATAATCTCGCCATTGGCTTCAGCAACTCTTTTTAGCAGCTCTGTTTTTGAGACAGGCTTAAGTATGTATCCATCAGGTCTTAACATAAGCACATCCCTTATATGTTCCCTATCAGCAACCGCCGTAAGGAAGAGAACCGGAGTCAGAGCATATTGCGGCATTTTACGTATTGTTGCGAACAATTCCTTGCCATTAACATATGGCATTTCATAATCAAGCAAAATAACCGAAGGATTAACCTTCTCCAGCATCAGTATTGCCTTCTCTGCAGAATTAGCTACAGAAACATCATACTTTTCCTCCAGCATCGCTTTAGCCTGTCTTAAAAATAACGGACTGTCATCCACCAGCAGAACCCTGCTCTTAATCTTTCCCATAATTATGCCTCTTTTTAATGTCCTTAGATTTAAAGCGCCTCTAACATAGCATTTGCTATCTCAGCAATCGCATCCGTATCTATATTAGCAACTGCTGAAGCAAGCTTACCACCAAGAATTTCTATTGCCTCTGGAAGTTCAACGGATTTAAGTCTCTCAACACCATCATCCATTCCATCCAGGTCGAAATCCTCGGCAGCCTCAATCATTCCATTAAGTATCTTTTTAAGTTCTTCATCAGTTACAGTCTCTTTAGACTGCCCTTCATCAGCACCAACAAAAAATTCCCGAATTAACTCTATAGCTTCGTTAGTCTTATCAACCAGAACAGGATGGTTATCAACTATAAGATCCACATCCATATCCCTGGCTGCAAACTCCGAAGTCTTTCCAATCTCAAACAGAGTATTATAGCCAAGTAACCTGGCTGAGCTCTTAATCGAATGTGCTACCACTCTGTATTCAGTAATATTAGCCTCATTTTCAGGGCTGATACCTAAATCATAAAATTTGCACAAATTTTCAAGACAGCTCTCAAACGTATATGGACTCTGCTCCAGGATATCAACATACCCTTCCTCATCCATACAGTATTCTATTCCCGCCTGAAGGTCAAAAAGTCCAGTATCTTTAACCCTTTTAATAACAACCGATACTTTATCGTCCATTATCTTCGTCCTTTACGATTGTTATTAATAAGAATAAGTCTGATCAGCTGCATTACAGAGGAAGCCGCAGCTGCAACATATGTAAGTGCTGCTGCTGTAAGAACCTTTCTTGCTGCATGCATCTCTTCGCCTTCCAGTGTTCCATTGCTCTCGATTATTCTAAGAGCTCTTGCAGATGCATCAAATTCAACCGGAAGTGTAACCAGTTGGAAAAGAATAGAAAGCGAGAACAGCCATATACCAATTGAAGCAACTGAAAAAATACTTCCATCCGCCATCTGGAAATTAAGACCCAAAGCCCAGCTCAACACAATAATCGGAATACCCAGCTTAGATCCTAAATTAGCCGCAGGAACAAGCTTGGCCCTGAGTGTCATTGGCGAATAACCCTCTTTATGCTGAATAGCATGTCCACATTCATGAGCTGCAACTGCAATGGCCGCAACCGACGTATTGGAATATACCGACTCTGACAAATTAAGCGTTCTGTTGGTTGGATTATAGTTATCAGTAAGCTGTCCCTTAATAGGTATTATCTGAATATCCGAAAGCCCATTCTCCTGTAGTATTTTACTTGCTGCCTGCGCTCCGGAAATACCACGCATGCTGGCGAACTTTGCGTATTTCTTAAATGTACTTTTAACTTTTGCACTTGCAAGCATTGTAATAATCGCTGCAAGTACCAAAATCCCCATGTAATCTGATGTAATTGTCATATATATTCTCCTTTATGGATTATCACGACTATCGCCGCATAATATCCGATGTTTTATTTACAAAGCACGAAACTTGTGCTACATTGATGGTGTCAAAAAACGCCATTGGTATTATACCATATTCATAGGAGATTTTTCTATCTCAACTTCCCACTTTTACTATAAATTGGAGGTTAAAATATGTTTTCTATTATCCATTCCGGTGGGCTTAATGGCATTCAGAGCTATTCAGCCAGTGTGGAGGTGGATGTAGCCACAGGATTACCAGGTTTTAACATGGTAGGAAGACTCTCTGGAGAAGTCAAGGAAGCACGTGAACGAGTCCGTGTTGCGCTTAGAAACTGTGGCATCACTCTGCCACCGGTGCTTGTCACCATCAACATCTCACCGGCCAATATTAACAAATATGGTACCGCTTTTGATCTGCCAATAGCAATTGGCATACTGAATTCGCTCGGCCAGATTCCTGGCGATCTGCTTGATGATATTCTAATCGTCGGAGAACTTAGCCTGGACGGCAATGTACGAAGAGTTAATGGAATACTCCCCATACTTCTTGCCGCTAAAAGGGACGGATTCTCCAAATGCATGGTTCCGTTATCCAACCTGCACGAAGCCCGTTATGTTGACGGTATCGAAATAATACCCGTGGATACCCTTCCGGACGCAATACTTTTCTTACAGACAAATTCACTCGAATCCTTAGGAATTTACGAAGGTGATCTGGAAATCGACACAACGGGAGAAGATATCTCAGACATGCCAGACTTTGCAGACGTTGTAGGGCAGTCCGCCTGCAAAAGAGCTGCCCTAATTGCCGCCTGCGGATTCCATCACCTTCTGATTACAGGGCCACCCGGAGCAGGAAAAACCATGATTGCCAAGAGAATTCCAGGTATTATGCCACCTCTGTCAACTGACGAAAGCCTTGAAGTATCAACCATTTACAGCGTTTCAGGACTTCTTAACGAGAAACGGCCATATATTACCAACCGTACCTTCCAGAGCCCTCACCATACTACTACAAGAGCTGCCCTGGCAGGTGGAGGAAGAACCGGCAGACCCGGAGTAATATCCCTTAGCCACAGAGGTGTTCTTTTTCTTGATGAATTCCCCGAATTCCCCAGAGAGTGTCTCGAGGTACTAAGAGAACCCCTGGAGGACAAGCAAATTCAGGTCTCAAGATCCGGAGGGTCATATACCTATCCGGCTGATTTCATGCTGGTTGCTGCGGCTAATCCCTGCCCCTGCGGGCATTTCCCCAATCGTAATCTGTGCAATTGCACAGAACCGATGATATCAAGGTACAGAAGCAAGATTTCCGGTCCGATTAAAGACAGAATCGACATTATTGTTGCTGCGGAGCCAATTAACGCAGATAAGCTTCTGTCTCCTGACAATCACAAGGATACCCGCATGAATTCAGCAAAAATGAGGGAAACTGTATTAAAAGTCCGTGATATTCAAAACGAACGTTTTAAGGACTGTTCACTAAGATATAACAGTGATATCACAGCCAATCTGATAGATACATACTGTCCACTTGGGGAATCTGAGAAAGAATATATGAGAGATATGTACAATTCAATGCATCTGTCAGCGCGCTCCTATCACAAGATTTTAAAGGTTGCGCGGACTATAGCAGATATAGATGAATCAGAAAATATACTCATCAGTCACCTGGCAGAAGCCGTATGTTACCGAGGATAAGGAGGAATATGACAGACATAACAGAAACAGAAGCACTATGCTTCCTGCAATCCATTGAAGGAATATATAAATCAGATGTCAAAAAGCTGAAAACAGAATTTGGAAGCTTTTTCGCTGCATCCACAGCCTTTGAGCATGAATATCTTGATATATTAAAGCCGGAAAGCATTACAAAATTAATAAACAAAAGAGAACAATCCGGCATACAGTCCGTTATGACCACTTTACGGGCAAGAAATATTAATTTCGTATCAAAAGCTGACCCACACTTTCCGAAGAAATTACTAAACATACCTGATGCTCCGGAAGGCTTATATTATATCGGGACTCTTCCAGATTCCAAGGCTCCCAGCGTAGCAATAATAGGTGCCAGAAACTGCTCTGGTTACGGAAGGCAGATGGCAAGGGAATTCGCAAGAGAAATCGCATTAAACGGAATACAGATAATAAGCGGACTTGCAAGAGGAATAGATGGCATATCGCAGGAAAGCGCTCTGTCCGTTAACAGCTATACCTGCGGAGTACTTGGATGTGGCGTTGACATATGTTATCCCAAAGAAAACAGTGAGCTTTATAAGCGTTGTCAGACAAACGGAGGAATTGTTAGTGAATACGCTCCCGGGACGCCTCCAAATTCCAAATTTTTCCCTGCCAGAAACCGGATAATCTCAGGATTGTCCGATTCAGTCATCGTCATAGAAGCCCGTGAACACTCAGGAACACTGATTACCGTTAATATGGCACTTGAACAGGGCCGCGATATATATGCACTGCCGGGAAGAGTTAACGAATCGTTAAGTTACGGGTGTAATTTATTAATCAGAGACGGAGCAACACCGCTTTTAAGGCCTCATGAGTTCGTAGATGAATTCTATAACCGCCTGGGCATATCAAGACTTGCCAGTGAATCCTTTTATTCCAGGGATAAAAGTGACACATCACCAGCCAAAGACAGTCCTGTCAATAAAACCGCCCTCGATGGACGTTTTTTCAGCGATAACGAACGCCTTATTATAAATGCGCTGGACTATTATCCTAAAACTATTAGCGAAATATACGTTGATCTTCAGGATAATGCTAATATTGAGCTCACAGAGCTTATGCAGCTGCTGACCTCAATGGTTATCCGCCACAAAATCAAATGCATTGATGGTTCTAACTACTATATTGAATAATCAAAACAAAAAGAACCTCATGATGACGGTCATGAGGTTCTTATTATTATAATATCTATCTATGTTAGCTTAAGCCATCTGGTTAACAGCCTTGTTAAGACGAGATACCTTTCTTGAAGAAGTATTCTTATGATATACTCCCTTTGAAGTAGCCTTGTCTATTGTAGCTGTAGCCTCGACTAATGCCTTCTGTGCAGCAGCCTTATCACCAGACTCGATAGCTGCGTAAACCTTCTTAATAGAAGTCTTAACGCCAGACTTGATAGCCTTATTACGCTCTGCATTAGCATTTGCAACTAAGATTCTCTTCTTTGCGGATTTAATATTAGCCAAGATCTCCACCTCCTAAATATTTCGTATAAAGAGTGTGCTACAACGCCGGACACGGACAGTTTTGTTACACACAAAATAAATAATATGTTAGCAGACTGTATATGTCAATATCTTTTTTCAATTATCTAGCAGAAATTCGCATAAAACTGAGTTGCTTACATCAATACCCCGTTTTGACAGCTTTAATGTATCATTTTTTCGGATTATCAGCCCTTCATCAGCGAGAAGTCGCAGCTTATCGCCATACACCTCTTCCATTGATATCCCGAATTTTTCACCAAAGCCCTTAATACTTACGCCTTCTATAAGACGTAAGCCTACGAACATGTACTCTTCCATCATATCCTTCTTAGAAAGAGGCGTTATATCAGAGTACACAGCCTCCTTTTCTGGCAATGAACCTCTGCCCCAGGCATTGATATATGCATTAATATCAGAAATATTATTATATCTGACGCCTTTATAGTAAGAGCTCGCTCCAATACCGAAGCTTACATAGTCGCCTCCCGTCCAATACACTTTATTATGCCTGCACTCAAAACCTTCAAGCGCATAATTAGATATCTCATACCGGTGGAAACCAGCCTTGGTCAATAGCTCATCAGTCAGATAATACATCTCTCTTTCAGTATCTTCATCAGGTAACGGTAGTCTTCTCAATTCTGCAAGAATTCCGTCATCGCATTCTTTAATGACACTACTGTCGTCTCCGTAAACCCTGTTAAATACGGTGTTTTCTTCGATTATCAGGCTGTATGCCGAAATGTGCTCAGGACGCATTTTGACCACGCTAGTCACCGTTTTTTTGTAATTTTCGAGGCTCTGTCCAGGCAATGCACTCATTATATCAACATTAATATTGTCAAATCCTGCCTCCCTCGCCCACTTAAATGTATTAACAAAATCTGCATAATTATGAATCCTGCCAAGTGTCTTCAGTTCATCGTCCAGGGCAGATTGAAGTCCAATCGAGAGTCTATTTATGCCAAAATTATGCAGCTGTATTAAGTTTTCAGCGCTCGAAGTCCCAGGATTGCACTCTAAACTTATTTCTGTCGCAATAGAGAGCCTGTATTTTTGACGAATTTTGTCCAAAATTCTCTTAATATCCTTGGGATCTAATATAGACGGAGTGCCACCACCAATAAAAATAGAACCAACATCCGGATCTGAAACCTCTGTTAGTTCTATCTCATTACATAGTGAATCTATATAGTTTTCCTTAAGGGCATTAGAATAGCATGGAAATGACAAAAAATCGCAATATAAACATTTTTTAACGCAAAATGGAATATGAATATATAACGATATCATAGCTAATCCTATTCTGAATCCAGCTTAAGAACAGACATAAACGCCTTCTGAGGTACAGTTACAGTACCAATCTGGCGCATACGTTTCTTACCTTCTTTCTGCTTCTCCAAAAGCTTCTTCTTACGGGTAATATCTCCACCATAACACTTGGCAAGTACATCCTTACGCATCGCCTTAACCGTCTCACGGGCTATAATCTTACCTCCGACAGCAGCCTGAATTGGTATTTCAAACAAATGTCTTGGAATCTCTTCCTTAAGCTTCTCACACATCTTACGGCCGCGCTCATAAGCACTATCCTTATGAACTATGAACGAAAGAGCATCCACTTCTTCCCTATTAATAAGGATATCAAGCTTAACAAGTTCACTCTTTTCATATCCCTTAAGTTCATAATCAAAGGATGCATAGCCTCTCGATCTGCTCTTAAGAGCATCAAAGAAGTCATATATAATCTCATTAAGCGGAAGCTCGTACTTAAGCAATACACGTGTAGAAGTCGTATATTCCATATCAATGTGGCGACCACGACGCTCCTGGCAGAGCTTCATAATTGCACCAACGAATTCTGTTGTAACCATAATCTCTGCGCTTACAACAGGCTCCTCCATATATTCAATCTCAGATGGGTCTGGAAGATTTGATGGGTTAGTCAGCTCAATCATAGTGCCATCAGTTTTCCAAACATGATAAATAACACCCGGTGCGGTAGTAACAAGATCAAGATTGTACTCTCTTTCAAGTCTTTCCTGGATAATCTCAAGATGCAAAAGACCCAGGAAACCGCATCTGAATCCAAATCCAAGTGCAATTGATGTCTCAGGCTCATAATGAAGCGATGCATCATTAAGCTGAAGCTTCTCCAAAGCGTCACGTAAATCCGGATAATGAGCGCCATCAGCAGGGTACATTCCACAGTAAACCATAGACTGAACCTTCTTATAACCAGGAAGCGCTTCTGCACATGGATTGGCAGCATCTGTAACAGTATCACCAACTGCTGTATCCGCTACATTCTTAATAGACGCAGTAATATATCCAACCATACCGGCAGTGAGCTCGTCCGCAGGAATGAACTGGCCTGCGCCAAACGTACCTACCTCAACTACGTCAGCCTCGGCTCCTGTAGCCATCATCTTAATTCTGGTTCCCTTCTTAACACGTCCATCTCGCAGACGACAGAAGATAATTACGCCTTTATATGAATCATATAGCGAATCGAAAATAAGCGCCTTCAAAGGAGCATTCTCATCGCCATCCGGAGCCGGAACTCTTGTAACGATTGCCTCAAGTACCTCTTCAATGCCAATTCCATTCTTGGCAGAAATGAGAGGAGCATCCTGCGCCTCGATACCAATTACATCTTCTATTTCATCTATTACACGCTGTGGCTCTGCACTGGGTAAATCAATCTTATTAATAACCGGAAATACATCAAGGTCATGATCAAGCGCCAGATATACATTAGCAAGTGTCTGTGCTTCAATTCCCTGTGCCGCATCAACAACCAAGATTGCACCGTCACAGGCCGCAAGTGATCTGCTGACCTCATAATTAAAGTCAACATGACCCGGTGTATCAATGAGATTAAGAATATACTCCTCACCATCATTGGCCTTATAAACTGTACGAACAGTCTGAGCCTTAATAGTGATACCTCTTTCCCTCTCTATATCCATATTATCAAGGACCTGCTCCTGCATCTCACGTTCTGTAAGAAGTCCTGTCTTCTCAATAATACGATCCGCTAAAGTACTCTTGCCATGATCAATATGAGCAACAATACAAAAGTTTCTAATCTTACTCTGATCCATTAAAATCTCCAAAAATTAATTCTTGTTTTAATTTACAGCTATATTTTATCTGCTGTGGCCTCCACCGCCGAATGAGCCGCCGCCACCACCGCCGCCGCTGCTTCCACCACTGCTGCTGCTACGCTCAATCTTTCTCTTCGTTACAGTCTTATGCAGGAATATATCACGTCTGACAGGGAATGTAGCCCTGCCACCATTTAAATATGTGCTGTTGTTAACAGTAATATCCGCAACCTTGCTTTTGAGATTAATAATTACATATATACCAGCCAGAACGAGGGACACAATGAAACATACCAGCATACTGAATGGTGGCTTATATGTCTTTGTTGCGTAACCAATATACTGTGCTATACGCATGTACTGTTCATAAGGATCTGCATAATCATCCGGTATCTCATCAAGAACCATGAGAATGTCTTCACACCTTGAGTTACTTAAATCCGAATTGATTCTGTCACCTCTTGTAGCAATCCATGAATGAATTCTGCCATCGCCGCCCCTGCTCCAGTTATCAATGAAAACTATTGTATCTCCACCTGGACCGTTGAATCCCATATTATTATTAATGGCAAAATCCTGCGCATACATCTGCACAGCATCCAGATAACCATATTCCGCATCATCCAAAATGAGGTAAGCGATATCAACACAGTTATATGCTTCAATATTTCTCAGATACTCATTAAGATATGACACCTCTTCATCAGTCATCTTATTTGCATAATCATACACACAGACCGAGTTGTCATACTCATTGTTATATCTGTAAGTATCAACCGAATTACTGCCTTTAATAAATAAAGCCAGACATATTATACTAATTACAACTGTTATTATAATTGGAATCTTAAAATACTTAAAATAACTTCCCATGTTGCACCTCACTACATAACAGCCATAGCCAGGCGAATCATTGAAGTAATAATCATTACCATCGCAAATACTGATGCACCGTAGGCAAATACTTTATTTTTCGCAACAGGTGTACTTCCAACAACCTTACCCGTCTCACCATTCACATGGAACCGGTAGTTGATGCCCTGATACCTAAATACATACTCCCATATTGGAAGAAGGGCATATCGCACTCTTTTACTTGTTTTTCTTATATCCTTATATTCTGGAATTATGGTTGCATATTCAATCATGCTCTCCTTTAGAAGCCCTTCTACCGAGCTCTCAATCTTCGCAAGAGCTCTTGGTTCCAGCTCTTCCTTGGTCATATTATATTTCTCTCCAAGAAAGCCTGACATATATCTTTCCTGGTAATCCTTTAGACCACTATAGTCAAAAGGCTCCATAAGGTCCATGATACTGTCTTCCATCTCAATAGATGCATCCACTGGAACATCATCAAACTCAGCCTTCATGCTTCGATCAACCTGGTAGTGCGATGTCTCAGTATATTCATAGTTATAGTCGCTCCAGGTACGAACCTTGGTACCGTGTCCTCTGAATTCTGCATCTGTATCATAGTCATATATGAAGAATGGCACATAAGTTCCTTCAATCTTCTCAACAGACGCATTACTGAGAAATCCCGAAGGAGTGAACACTCTTCTGCCAAATTCCTGTCTGAGAATCTCTATCGCCTTCTGTTTACTAATCTTAAAAGGAATGATAACATCTGGTTTGAAATCATTTTCAACACGCTCGTCCAAAACCACATATGTTCCACAGTTCGGACACTTTGTTGAAGAGGTGTGTTCCTTAATGGCATCAGCCATTGGCGCACCACAATTCGCACAGTTTGTCATGTACTCAGTACTAAGCAGTTTTTCATCGCTGTCCTCACCATCACAGTGTGGACACACAAGTCTGCCCTTTTCTGGATTATATAAAATATTGCCACCACAATTTTTGCACTTAAATATCATAAGCAACCCTCTAACTTACATCTTCTCTGGAGCCTCGAATCCGAGAAGATCAATGCTTGTTTCAAGAATATCCTTAGTAAGGAGAAGCAATGCAATATATCCCTGCTTTTTAGCTTCATCTTCTTCTGCAAGAATCTTAGTCTCATGATAGAAACTGTTAAATGCATTAGCCAAAGAATAGATATATGCACATATCTTATGCGGTGCAGCATCATCAAATGCTGACTGAATCACCTGAGCAAATCCTGAAAGCTCCTGCATAAGAGCCTTACTGCTTGCATTAGTAGGTGCTTTAATCTCAACGCCCTCTACAGAACCACCCTGAGATGTGTATTTATTAAGTATAGATTTAATTCTTACAATGGTGTACAGGATGTATGGACCTGTATTACCCTCACTTGAAGTGAACTTGTCAACATCGAAGATATAATCCTTAGCTGCCTGATTAGATAAATCACCATACTTGATAGCCGCAAGTCCAACAATCTTACTAATCTTCTCAGCTTCTGCAGGATCCATCTCTCTGTTCTCTGTTATACGGCTAAGCATACGCTCATTAATATCCGAAATAAGATATTCAAGTCGCATTACACCGCCTTCACGTGTCTTAAATGGCTTACCATCCTTACCATTAACTGTACCAAATCCAATATGCACAAGCTCAGTCTCTGGTGTAACAAGCTTGGTCTTACGTGCGCAACGGAATACCTGCTCGAAATACAGATCCTGACGCTTATCAGTAAGATAAATAATCTTATCTGGCTTATATGTCTCCATACGATCCATTATGGTAGCCAGATCTGTTGTATTATATAATGACGCTCCATCAGACTTAAGAATCATACATGGAGGCATTTCCTTAGTATCTGTCTCTTCCTTAACATCTACTACTAAGGCTCCATCACTAAGATATGCATAACCACCATCCTTCATGTACTTAACCATTCCAGGGATGATGTCATGTACATCGCTCTCACCTTTCCACAATTCAAAATCAACATTCAGATTAGCATAATTACGCTTAAGATCTGATACTGATACATCAATAATGTGATTCCATAAAGCACGGTAGCCACGAACACCGCTCTGAAGCTTGAATGTAGCATCCATAGCCTTCGCCTTGTACTGCTCATCCTCCTTACTCTTACCAGATGCAGTAGGATATATCTCCTCAAGCTCTGCAATTGTGAATGGTGCTTCTGCAGGATACTCACCCTCAAAACTCTCATCAAAGTAAGGAAGTTCCGGCTTACGCTCCTTTAGCTCTGTAATAATAAGACCCATCTGAAGTCCCCAGTCACCAAGGTGAATATCTCCAATTGTCTCGTGACCCATATACTTACAGATTCTCTTAATACTCTCTCCGATTACAGCACTACGTAAGTGTCCAACATGAAGAGGCTTAGCTACATTAGGTCCACCGTAGTCAACCATAACCATCTTCTTCTCAGGTACTTCCAGTCCATACTTATCTGCCCTGGACATCTCAAGCACATATGCACCAAGCCACTCACCCTTAATGTTCATATTAAGGAAGCCTGGAGCAACTGCTTCAACCTTCTCAAACACATCACTATCTGTTAGCTTCTCTGCCACATCATTAGCGATCATAATTGGTGCCTTATGGTAAAGCTTGGCACCTGCCATAGCACCATTACACTGGTACTCACACAAATCAGGACGGTTCGAAACCGTTACTGTACCAAGCTTCTCATCATAGCCGGCCTCAGCAAAGGCTTTCTTCACCTCTTCCGATATTAAATCAAGCATCCTCTTCATAATTTATTCCCTCATTTATTTATTCTCATTCAAAATAGCTGCATAGGCATATTCCTATACACAAAAAGGACCGCACAGGCATACGCCCACACGCTCCTTAATTTTACCATATTTAGCAAGCTTTACCAAGCCTATTGCTTCTCATGTTCCCGCTGCAGTTTGGAGTTTGGAAGTTTGGAATATATGCAACCGCAGTAATCCTGCCTGTAGAGATCGTATTCCTTCGACAGCTCCAAGCTCTTCTTATATCCATCGTCCTTCTTGAAATCACTTGGAAGCCACTTAATACCGCCAAGCTTATCAGCTACCGCAAAACCTATGCTATTAAGCAACTCGGCATCCTTAAGCGGACTTAAAGTGAGGGTTGTTGTAAAATAATCAAAGTCATTTTCTTTAGCAGCTTTTCCCGCCGCTTCAAGTCTTAGCCTAAAACACCGTACGCAGCGTTCTCCCCGTTCGGGACACTCTTCATAACCCTTGGCAACAGCAGTGAACTCCTTCGGATCATATTCTCCTTCCAGATAGTCTATATGCCCGCGCTTAGTATCCTCATTAAATATATCAATAAGCCTTTTAAGCTCTTTAGCTCTTTTATCATATTCTTCGGCACTTGTGATATTGGGATTATAGAAATATACCGTCGTCTTTAACCCATCCCTCACTCTTTCCATGCAGGTCGAACTGCACGGCGCACAGCATGCATGGAGCAGAAGACTTCTGCTTTCATCGTCTGCCAGGTGTTTCTGTTCTTCCAATATGATGTTTTTCATTTCATTATTGTAATTACGCTTGTTCACCGTTAAATCCACCTGAAAGCGCGTGTTTACGCGCTTTGTGAGTCTTGACTATTTGAGTCATTTTGTCGTTTCCGTTTGATAGCATGCGTTATATTTGTATTGTATTGTATGTGTATTATATTTGTATTATATGTGCTCTCAATATCAATTCTGTTCCGTGGTGTAACATCTAGAGTTCTTCTAATGCATTAAGAATCTCTGATTTTGTTGCCTCAACCTGCCCCTGAACCATTTCAGGCTTTCCGCCACCCTTAGCACCAAATAATTCCCTGAACTTTGTTGCTATTATTCTGGAATCATCGCTCTTACTTCCTGCAAAGTATCTGTATCCGCCTTCATCATCACCGGCAAAGACACCAACATATCCATCCTGCTTCTCAGTAAGCACATTATAGACATTCCTCATTGATACTGCCGGAAAGTCCGCATCTAGGAACACATACTTTAAATTCTCTTTATCTATTCTGCCAATCACACTTCCTTCAAGCGCTCTGGCAAGCTTAGCCTTAAGCTCATTAATCTCCTGCATATGGGCGCTTACCTGATTCACCAGGTTATCCTGATTGGTGGTAAGAAGTCCTGTCAGTTCCCTGATTATATCATGTTCATGACCTATATACTCAAGCGCCCTTCTTCCTGCTAACATCGATATTCTGACGCCACCCTTCCAGTTGATGACACTTAGCACCTTAATAATGCCTATTTCTCCTGTACTTCTAACGTGGGGCGCGCAGCAGGCACATATATCAACAGTTGTTTCTTCATCCCCAATTGTTATCAGCCTTACCTGACCATCAATTTCGATCTTGCTTCTATATGATATATCCTTAAGTTCTTCCTTCGTTGGGTAGCTATCGGTTATAGCTAGATTAGCATATATTAAGCTGTTCGCCTTCTTCTCCATCTCTATGACCTGTTCATAGGTCATCGGACCGCTTACATCTAACGTTACAGGGCCATCATCGCTTAAGTGAAAGCCCACGTTATCATATCCATATTCATTATGAATTACACCTGTAAGCAGATGTTCCCCACTATGATTCTGCATTCTGTCATATCTGACATCGAAGTCAAGCTCGCATTCCACTTCGCTTCCCACCGGGATAGCCTTCTCCACTCTGTAGACAATCTCCGAACCGAATATTCCGCCCAGTACTCTCACTTTTTCCCCGTTATAGAGGATATATCCGGTATCAGCATACTGCCCACCTTCTTCTGGGAAAAAGATAGTATCACTAAGTGTCACAAAGTATTCACCGCCCTCCTCACGAAGGCTTTCTACAACCGCCCTACATTCCTTCAGATAACTATTAGTCTCATATAATTTATTCATATCGCATTCGTCCTAATCTGCAGAATGGTTTTGCTGCACATCTAAAACAATTCCAGCTAAGCCTATCTCTGTCCTTAAATTAATAACCCTGTTCATCTAATATATGTAGCAATTATACCAAGAATCTGTCAATTAGAAAATCCACTCGCTTCCTCTGCAATGGTCTGCGCTCCGTCTCATATGTGATTAGGAGGCTGTCTCCCAGTGCAATTCCGTTGTCCTCATATATATCAATCCTGTTTATGGCATCCGATAAATAACCTCTGTCATCAAGCATTCCAAGATGCTCAAGATAATAAGTTTTTCTAGTTCTAACATTGACGACCGTAAAGTCTGGGTGAAATGTAACACCATGTTTTAGTTGCAATGGCATCTCATAATGATAAGGAACTCCACGGTTCATCAATGTATCCGCGATGATTGCTTCGGACTTGGATCTGACCTTCTCACCCTTTAATGTCTCAAAATAAGGTCGTCCTTCCAGGATAGGCTTTCGCTCATATTTAAACTTCTGCCAAGCTATCGCATAATCTTCATCGTCCATATCAACCGGAGATACTAACGACTTACGACCAGGATGAAGATTTGAATAAATGCCTGGAATTGCATCCTCGTCATAATCATTGAGCACATTTTCCAAATATTCTATTTCATGAGATATTGCATTATCCAGCTTTTCATTATATTGGTCTTGTAATATTGCTTTTACAATACCTTCGTCCTTTCGCGGAACATATTTACCTGGTGAATTAGTTCCTTTATTAATTAGATAATACTGATATCCATAGGGTTTGACTGTTATTTTAACTCTACCCGCATCCTTAAGCTCAGAAGACGTTTTGGCAAACCGCTGATAATGTCTCAGTTCTTCTATCCTGCTATTAATTGCATCTCTTATCCCCAAGTGCCTCATATTCGTTAATTTTATGTCTGTTCTCTCATTCATTCGTTTCACCTTTCCAAATTGATAACTCCTTTATTTCTATCTGCGTCCATCCTGGCTGTGGGTATGTGGATAACTGATATCGCATTTTCATGCAGTATTCCCATCCACCAATCAGTTACCCACATATCCACAGCCTCTGCGACGATGATAAATAATAGTTTTCTATATATAAGCACTCCTTTTTATACTTCTCGGCACTTTGGCGTGCTTATGGCCGCGGGCTAGCAAGGTTCAAGCACTCCTTTTTATACTTTTAGGCACTTTGGCGTGCTTATGGCATGCGGGCT
>JAZLFL010000075.1:0-17751 GCA_045615825.1 Lachnospiraceae bacterium | reverse complement strand
GCCTATGCGATGCAGGAGAAGCTTATAGGTAAGCTAGAGAACAGAAGTATGATTTTCCTAGGTCAGGATAAGCTGCGTGTCAATGTTGGAATGAATGTCAACAGGATGGGCAAGGAGTCATATCTTGCACTTTTGGATGGCGGTGAGAACTGGTTTGACTCCAAGAAGACAGTGGACCTTATTCTTGATACGGGTAATACATTTATTATTACTATTACCCCTCTTGATGGACGTAATGTAAGAAATGTTGAGGTTGTGCTTGACGGTCTTAGTGATCATCAGCCTAAGGCCTGCAGAATCAGATTAGAGATAGTTATGGAAGCTGAGGATATGATGAGGGTGAATGTTACTGATATGGGCTTCGGCGAATTCGTTGAGGCGACCAATCAGCTGTTTACCAAGCAGATTCCTCTTACGGTGAATAAGGAGTAACTTAAAGCTATATGAGTAATGTACTTGTATGCGTTGGTGCATATGCTAAAACTCCATATTTTATAACACACGACTGCTGCAATATATACAGCGTGGAAGAACTGTGTTATTACCTGTACCACAATGCATATCTGCTTGATGACACATTTGTCACATTGGAACTGGCAGAGTGGCTGGTGACAGAGACGGAGCTTCCTCAGATTGCGAAAGAGGTCCGTAAGCTTGTTGGCAAGATTGACTGTCTGTCAAAGCTTGTAGTGCTGCTTGCCAATGAGATTGGATTCTACGAGGAAGATGAGTGGAGAGCACTTCTTTCTGAGATAGGTAAGAGTAATAAGTTAACTGTTGAAGAGCGTCGCAAGGTCAGGGCGGACAGCTTCCTTAGAGAAGGCAAGTATGCACTGGCGATGGATGAATATGGAATTATCATCCGTCAGAGCAGACTGGAGCAGACGAAGCTGCGCTCGATGGTATACCACAATATGGGTGTATGCGAAGCCAGGCTTTTTAACTTTAAGCGCGCAGCTGAGCTTTTTGGCAAAGCCTATGAGACATATCCATCGACTGAGAGTTATGTGTGTATGTTAAGTGCCATGAAGCTGTATATGCCTCCACAGGACTACCTGACATATCTGTCAGAACACAAGGAGTCCTATGAAGATTCTCTTGAAGTAGAGAGAAAATGTGAATTCTGTAAGCTTGATTATGAGAGACAGCCGATTAATAAGTTCTTCGCGGATCTGCAGGGACTTAAGGCAGGTGGTGCTGCATATTATGATGGAATCTGCAGTATGGCCGAGGAGATTAAGGAAGAATACAGAGACAGTATGTTTAGAAACAGAAGAGTGAATTAATCTGTTTAGGAGATACCTATGAGATTTGGTGGCGGATTCTTAAGCAAACTTTTTAAGGGACAGGATGATGAGCTTCTGGACCTTGAACTGGATGAAGGAAGCGAAGAAGAATTTGAATGGGACTGGGACCACATAGTTGAGGAGAAGCATCTCTTTAAGATGAGTGATGAGGTCCAGAGGGAAAAGTACATAAGAAGTCTTGTTGAACAGGTTAAGGATGCTTCTACTGAGATGGATAAGCTGTCCAATGAATATAACTTTGTTACAGCTACTCTTAAAGATATGGATGAGATAGATGCTCTTCCGTTAGAGGAGAAAATTGGTCTGCAGGATTCAGCACGTAAGATTCTGTTTTACCAGGAAGAGAATGCTCAGAATAATTTAAAGAAGACCAATATGACTGAGGCGCAGTTCAGGGCAATGGAGCGTATTGAGGACAATATGCCCAAGGCGTATGAGGACATTGATGCGGCTGAGAAATACAAGGTACTTGTTAAGGAAGACCTGCATAAGCTTGAAGGTGAGAAGCATGCCTATGCTTACAGACAGGCTGAGCTTAACAGGGACATTATGAATTCAAGAGGAATGGTAATCATCTGCGTTTTTGCTGCAGCATTATGTGTGCTTATGCTTCTAGTGCTTCAGTTCGGCTTTGAGATGGAGACTGGAATTGGATATATCATAGTAGCGCTTGCGGCAGCAGTAGCAATTACAATCCTGTTTGTCAGATACCAGGATGCGACCAAGGAGCTTTCACGTACGCAGAAGGGCATTAACAGGATAATACTTTTGCAGAATACCGTTAAGATCAGATATGTCAATAATGCCAATCTGCTTGACTATCTGTATACCAAATATAATGTAACAAGTGCCAAGGAGCTTAAGAAGGCCTGGGATGCATATCTTGTTGAAGTGGATCTAAGAGACCGTAATAAGGCAAATGAGCAGGAACTGACCTTCTATCAGGCGGAGCTGCTCAGAAAGCTTCGTAAGTACCAGCTTAATGATGTATATGCATGGCTTCATAATCCACAGGCGATACTTGAGCATAACGAGATGGTTGAACTTCGTCATTCCCATATTATTCAGAGGCAGAAGCTACGTGCCAGAATGGATTATAACAAGCGTCTGGCTAAGGAAGGCGAGAAGGAACTCAGGGAATTTATCAATAAATATCCTGAGTATTCAAGAGAAACTCTTGATATGCTTGAGAGATATTCTTAAAAATTCTCTTAAGTGCATAGAAATAAGAAGAATGTCCCCATTTTCATTGACACAGAGGGCTTTGTGGGTTATTATTGAGACGCGCTTTAGCGTAGTGATTTGATAAAGGTGATGCATTGTCACCTGGAGGAGGTTTTATTATGAAGAAGATGTTAGCATTATGCATGACAATGGCTATGGTATTAGGCCTTGTTGCATGCGGACAGGCAGCAGCTCCTGCAGAAGCAGAGGCACCTGCCACAGAGGCAGCAGTAGAAGAGGCTGCACCAGCAGCAGAAGAGGTAGCAGAGGCAGAGGCACCTGCTGCAGATGCAAGAACAACATTTACAGTTGGTTTCGACGCAGAGTTCCCACCATATGGTTCACTTGATGAGGCAACTGGTGAGTACGTTGGTTTCGACCTTGATCTTGCAGCTGAGGTTTGTGCTCGTAATGGTTGGGAGCTTGTTAAGCAGCCAATCGACTGGGATGCAAAGGATATGGAGCTTTCAAGTGGCGCTATTGACTGTATCTGGAACGGATTCACAATTAATGGACGTGAGGATCAGTACACATGGTCAGTTCCTTATGTTGATAACAGCCAGGTATTTGTTGTAGCTGGTGATTCAGGTATCGCTTCCAAGGCAGATCTTGCTGGTAAGAACGTAGGTGTTCAGAAGGATTCTTCAGCACTTGCAGCATTAGAGGATGAGGAGAGCCCAGAGAACCTTGAGCTCGCAGCATCATTTGCTTCACTTACACAGTATGCTGATTACAATACAGGTTTCATGGATCTTGAGGCTGGTGCTATTGATGCACTTGCAATGGATATCGGTGTTGCTAATTTCCAGATTGGTTCAAGAGAAGCTGGTGCATATGTTGTATTAAATGATACTCTTTCACTTGAGCAGTATGGTATTGGTTTCCTTCTTGGAAATACAGAGCTTAAGGACCAGGTTGAGGCTACTTTAATGGATATGGTAAATGATGGTACATTTATTAAGATCGCAGAGCAGTATGCAGACTTTGGTCTTGTAGACAGTGTTTGTCTTGGTAAGTAATAACTAGATTATTAAGGGTGCTGGTGGCCAGTTGGTCGCAGAAGCACCCTATTGTTGTTTTTTAACGGGGGTTTTATGGCTTCAACATTATCACAATTAGCTAGTGGAATGGTTGTCTCTATTGAGATTTTCCTTCTCACATTATTATTCGCGCTACCACTTGGACTGATTATTTCCTTTGGCCGTATGTCAAGGATTAAGCCACTTCAGTGGATTGTGAAGATATATATTGCGATTATGCGTGGAACACCCCTGATGCTCCAGCTTATCGTTGTGTATTTTGCTCCTTACTATGTTTTTGGGGTTAAGATATCGCAGAGCTACAGATTTGTTGCTGTAATTATTGCATTCTCTATTAACTATGCAGCGTACTTTGCGGAGATATACAGATCTGGTATTCAGTCGATTCCTGTAGGACAGTATGAGGCTGCCGAGGTTTTGGGATATAATAAGTTCCAGACTTTCTTTAAGATTATATTCCCACAGGTTATTAAGAGGATTTTACCTCCTGTTACTAATGAGACCATTACACTGGTTAAGGATACTTCCCTTGCTTTCGTAATTGCAGTTGCAGAAATGTTTACCATTGCTAAACAGATATCTGCCAAGCAGGCTTCTGTATCAGCTCTTATGATTGCCGGATTATTCTATTTTGTATTCAACTACATTGTTGCATTCATAATGGAATTTTTCGAGAAGAAGCTGTCATATTACAGATAGGAGAAATGTATGAGCGATAGAGAAGTATTATTAGAACTTAAATCAATTAAGAAGTCATTTGGCGACAATCTTCAGATTCTTAAGGATATTTCCTTTAAGGTTAACCGTGGTGAGGTCGTATCAATTATTGGTCCTTCAGGATCTGGTAAGTCAACAATCTTAAGATGTGCTACAATGCTTACAGAGATAGATGACGGTGATATTATATATCTTGGTAAGAGTGCAGCAAAAAGTGTTGACGGCAAGGCAGTATATGCTAATAAGAAGGAGCTTAAGGAGATTAGCAGGTCCTTCGGATTAGTATTCCAGAGCTTCAATCTGTTTCCACATTATTCGGTTATTAAGAATGTTACAGATGCACTTATCACTGTTGCAGGTATTCCTAAGGACGAGGCTATTAAGAGAGGCATGGACCTGTTGGAGAGATTTGGCCTTGCAGATAAGGCTGACAGTTATCCATGCGAGCTTTCCGGTGGACAGCAGCAGAGAGTGTCAATTGCAAGAGCTTTGGCGCTTCAGCCAGAGATTCTGTTTTTTGATGAGCCGACTTCAGCGCTTGATCCAGAGCTTACTGGTGAGGTACTTAAGGTTATCAAGCAGCTTGCCAAAGAACATATGACAATGATTATTGTTACTCATGAGATGCAATTTGCTAAAGAAGTTTCAGACAGAATAGTGTTCCTTGAGAACGGTAATGTTATAATAGATGATGTGCCTGATAGAGTCTTTGATACAGACAATAAGAGGGTGCGAGAATTCATCGGTAAACTTAATTCTTAGTTGGAGGCAGTTTTACCGTAAAAATAAAAAAGTGAGGAATCAAATGAGTACAGATGTTTATGTAAGTCCATTATCAGAAAGATATGCCAGCAAGGAGATGCAGTACATATTCTCTCCAGACAAGAAGTTCCGTACATGGAGAAGACTTTGGATTGCGCTTGCTGAGACTGAGAAGGAGCTGGGGCTTGATATTACAGACGAGCAGATCGCTGAGCTTAAGGCTCATATGGATGACATCAACTATGATGTTGCCAAGGCGAGAGAGAAGGAAGTTCGTCATGATGTAATGAGCCATGTATACGCATATGGCGTTCAGTGTCCTAAGGCAAAGGGTATTATTCATTTAGGAGCTACAAGCTGTTATGTTGGTGATAATACTGATATAATCGTTATGACTGAAGCACTTAAGCTTGTTAAGAAGAAGCTTGTGAATGTTATGGACGAGCTTGCTAAGTTCGCAGATAAGTACAAGGATCAGCCAACACTTGCATTTACTCATTTCCAGCCAGCTCAGCCAACTACAGTTGGTAAGAGAGCATCTTTGTGGCTTCAGGAGTTCATGCTTGATTATGAGGATCTTAACTTCGTACTTTCTACAATGAAGCTTCTTGGAAGCAAGGGTACAACTGGTACACAGGCATCTTTCCTTGAGCTCTTCAATGGTGACCAGGAGACAATTGATAAGATTGATCCAATGATCGCTAAGAAGATGGGATTTGAAGCATGCGTTCCTGTATCTGGACAGACATATTCACGTAAGGTTGATACAAGAGTGCTTAATGTACTCGCAGGTATCGCTGCATCTGCAACTAAGATGAGCAACGATATCAGACTTCTTCAGCATCTTAAGGAGGTTGAGGAGCCATTCGAGAAGAGTCAGATCGGTTCTTCTGCAATGGCATATAAGAGAAATCCAATGAGAAGCGAGAGAATTGCTTCCCTTTCAAGATATGTAATCTGTGATGCACTTAATCCTGCTATCACATCTGCTACACAGTGGTTCGAGAGAACTCTTGACGATTCAGCTAACAAGAGACTTTCTGTTCCAGAAGGCTTCCTTGCAATCGATGGAATCCTTGACCTGTGTCTTAACGTTGTGGATGGACTTGTTGTTTATCCTAAGGTTATTGAGAAGCATATGATGGCAGAGCTTCCATTCATGGCAACTGAGAATATCATGATGGATGCAGTTAAGGCTGGTGGAGACCGTCAGGAGCTTCATGAGCGTATCAGAACATTATCTATGCAGGCTGGTAAGACTGTTAAGGAAGAGGGTAAGGACAATAATCTCTTAGAGCTTATCGCAGCTGATGAGGCATTTGGCCTATCAATTGAAGAGCTTAAGGCTTCTATGGATCCTGCTAAGTATGTAGGCCGTAGCGCAAGACAGGTTGAGATATTCTTAAGAGATGTTATTAAGCCTATCTTAGATGAGAACAGTGAGTTACTTGGCGTCAAGGCAGAAATAAACGTATAAACGTTATCGGAGGAAAAGAAAATGGTTAAAGCTGTAGTTGGAGCGAATTGGGGAGACGAAGGTAAGGGTAAGATTACAGATACTCTTGCTGAAAAGGCGGACATTATCATCCGTTTCCAGGGTGGTGCTAATGCAGGTCATACTATCGTAAACGAATACGGTAAGTTTGCACTTCATACACTTCCAAGTGGTGTATTCTATGATCACACTACAAGTATTATTGGTAATGGTGTAGCACTTAACATTCCAATTCTTTTCAATGAGATTAAGTCTATTGTTGATAAGGGCGTTCCAATGCCTAAGATTTTAGTTTCTGACAGATGTCAGATCGTAATGCCATACCATGTATTACTTGACCAGTACGAAGAGGAGAGACTTGGTGGTAAGTCATTTGGTTCGACTAAGTCAGGTATTGCACCATTCTATTCAGATAAGTACGCTAAGATTGGTTTCCAGGTTAGCGAGCTCTTTGATGATGAGCTTTTAGAGGAGAAGGTTGAGCGTGTATGCGAGATGAAGAATATTCTCTTCGAGCATATGTATAAGAAGCCAGCAATGGATCCTAAGGAATTACTTGCTACTCTTCATGAGTACAAAGATATGGTAGCTCCTTATGTATGTGATGTATCACTGTATCTTGATAAGGCTATTAAGGAAGGCAAGACAATCTTACTTGAGGGCCAGCTTGGTACACTTAAGGATCCTGATCATGGAATTTATCCAATGGTCACATCTTCTTCCACACTTGCAGCTTATGGTGCAATTGGAGCAGGTATTCCACCATATGAGATTAAGCAGATTGTGACAGTTGTTAAGGCATACTCTTCAGCAGTTGGCGCTGGTGCGTTTGTATCAGAGATTTTCGGTGATGAAGCAGATGAGCTCAGACGTCGTGGTGGTGACGGCGGTGAGTACGGTGCTACAACAGGCCGTCCACGTAGAATGGGATGGTTCGACTGTGTTGCCAGCAAGTATGGCTGCCGTTTACAGGGTACAACAGATGTTGCCTTCACAGTACTTGATGTACTTGGATATCTTGATGAGATTCCAGTATGTGTAGGCTACGATGTTGATGGCGAAGTTACAACAGAGTTCCCTGTTACAAGACTTCTCGAGAAGTCTAAGCCAGTTCTTAAGACATTACCAGGTTGGAAGTGCGATATCCGTGGTATCAAGAACTACGAGGATCTTCCAGAGAACTGCCGCAACTACATTGAGTTCGTTGAGGAGCAGATTGGTTATCCTATCACTATGGTATCTAATGGTCCAGGCCGTCATGATATCATCTATCGTGAGAGCAAGCTTAGCAAGTAAAATGATAAAGACTGTTATTTTTGATATCGGTAATGTACTGACGACCTATGGCTGGTTTGATTTTATTAAGGGCTATGGCTATTCTGATGATTACTGTATGCGAATAGCCAGGGCGGTTATGCTATCGCCATACTGGTGCGAATTTGATCGTAATGTATGGACCTGGGATGAGATAGTGAATGCGTTTGTGAGCATGGATCCCGAGATTGAAGAGGACATAAGGAAGGTCATTGCCAGTCAGCGTAATCTTGTAACTAAAAGGGATTATGCAATTCCATGGGTGGAAGAATTAAAGGCAAAGGGCCTCAGGGTATTATTCCTTTCCAACTTCTCTACATATTGCAGGAAGGACTGTGCTGATGCGCTTGATTTCATTCCATATATGGATGGCGGCGTGTTCTCGTTCGAATGTAATCTGATTAAGCCGGATAGTGATATATATGAATATCTGATTGATAAGTATAAGCTTAATCCTGAGGAATGCGTCTTTATCGATGATGTTTTGAATAATACGAAGGCAGCTGAGGCGCTTGGTATCAATACTATCCTTTTTGAAAACTATGAGGATGCCAAAGTTAAGCTTGATGCAATGCTTGGACTTTAGTGAACTTTGTGTTAATTGCATAACGGTATAATAATATGTGTTTATAAGACTCCATAGTGCGAATGCACTATGGAGTTTTTGCGTATAAAATGATATAATTTTTTCATCTGTATGCTAGGGGTGGTGTATTGGAATGAAGAATTTTATCAAGTCGCTCATAAGATGGAGCGGGAATTCTGAAGTGGGTAAGATTAATACTGTAGCTTTGCTCTGCTATATGTTCATTGCGCTGGGTCTGACTGGCCTTGCAAGCTTTGCTTTCTTAGGTACCTCCTATGAAAACGTCAGAGCGGGTCTTAAGATTTTGTTCTTTGTTATGCTCTGGGTTCCAGTTGTGGCAGGGGTTATTCTTTTCTATCCGTTAAGCAGTAGGCCAATTGCTTTTCGTAATATTCTTTTTGGACTTATTCTTTTGTTCTACGCAGTAATGTTAGCTGTCAGTGGAAAGCCTTCTGATGAATTAGTCGCGGTCCCATTTATGATTATTACAATTGCATACTGTAACTATAAATTCACGCTTGGAGTGTCTGGTTCAATGCTTGTAATAGAGGTTATTAATGCCATTTTACGTGATATCGAATCAGACAATGATACATTGATAGCGTCATTAAGCAGTATTTTTGTGGTTTTGGTAACAATGCTTCTGATTGTTGCAGTTGTGCATATTATTGAGGGCGTCAGAAGGAGCCGAAATCTTGAGCTTAATGTAGAGAGGGAGAAGCTAAAGGGACTTATCTCTCTTAGTACAGACAGAATATTTGAATATAATGTCGAGAGAGATTCTCTTGAACTTGCTAATAGTGAAGACGATAATTCTGCTCTTAGCAGCCATATATCCAACTTTAGTAATACAGCCAAGCTGTTCAGGTATGTTCTTAATGCAGACTTTGCGGAGTTTGACGCTTTGCTGAATGATTTTAAATGGGGTGTGCCTGATATTGAACACGAGTTAAGAATACGTGTTGCCAATGGTGATTATGAATGGCATCTTGTTAAGGGTCGTCCAATTCTTAATGCAGATGGAAAGCCTGAAAAGATTTTTGGTTTCGTTAAGAATATAGATGAGACCAAGCGCCTTGAGCTTAGACAGGCTGATGCGAATATGAGAGACTCGCTGACTAAGCTTTATAAGATGGATTATGCAAGGCAGCTTATTGAACAGTTTATCAGTAATGCAAGGGAGAGCAGTGATGGCAATTATGCCGGACTTATTACCCTTGATATTGACGACTTTGGAATTATAAACAGCAGAATGGGTAAGGCCTTCGGTGATGAGATTCTTAAGAATATCGCGGCAGATATCGACAGCATATTCTATACCTCTGATGTTCTGGGAAGAGTTGTTGGTGACGAGTTCATAATTTTCATGAAGGATATCAGAGAGGTATCCGACATTGAGCTTAAGGTTAATGAGCTCCAGAGCGTGATTAATCATACATATGTTGGAGAGGATTCCAATTTTGACTGTACCTCTGGTGTTGGTATAGCAGTATTCCCTACTGACGGTTATGAATTTGATGAGTTATACCTTAAGGCTGAGAAGGCCATGTTACTTGCCAAGAGTCTTGGAAGTAATAATTTCGGATTCTATGATGCAGCAAAAGAAAAGGAGTATGAACAGTTCAAGGTTGAGGAATTCAGGAATAAGAAATCCTATGATGATACTGAAAGTACAGTCAGAGCTACTGCATCAGACTCCATTGTTGAGCTTGCATTCAAGCTTATGGATGAATCGAAGGATACTGACAGTGCAATCAATCTTTTGATAAGGCAGCTTGCCAAGCAGCTGGGCCTTGGCGGAATCTGTATTAGAACTCGTGTAGGTAGTGAATTTAAGTCACAGATCAGATATCAGTGCAGTATGGCAGATGGTCTGGGATTTGATGCCAGTGATATGTCTTACTCCATTGCCCAGTGGGATGAGATGATGGAAGCCTTCAGGGCTAATGATAATCTTTTGGCATATGATAATGTTGACGATGTTGATAATATTACCCTTCGTCAGATTCTCTTATCTCTTGGAGCGCAGGCATATGTAGGATGTGCTTTCTATGATGGAGGCGAATTCGCGGGCAATATTGATTTCGTCGATTTCGACAGTGTTCGTACCTGGAACTATGAAGAACTTACCAACATGAGAGCAGTTGCCAATGTTGTATCTTCATACCTGCTTAAGATGAAGGCTTATGAGGATGCTTCCAATACAGTTGAGAGACTGACAGGATACGATGGCGTAACAGGACTTTTGATGTATGAGAAGTTCTTAATGCTTTCTGGTGAATATATCGAGAATGCTCCACATGGTAAGTATGCAATTATGTATATGGATATCAGCAACTTTAAGGTTGTTAATGAGGTATACGGCTACGAGACGGGAGATAAAATTCTTAGAAGTCTGGCGCAGGATGCTGCAAGATATAAGGATTACTATATATATGGAAGCCGTGTGTTCTCAGATAATCTGGTATTCTTAGTTAAGATTGGCGATACGAATATAGAAGAGCTCACTGAGACATTTGAGCTCATGACCAAGCAGTTTGGCAATAGAATTCAGTCGGAGTATATTGATACGAAGCTTATGCTTAATGTAGGTGTATGTCTGTTTGATATATGTGGACAGCCAGTGCCTCTTAAGAATATCATCTCCAATGCCAATGTTGCCAGAAAACGTACCAAGATTCCGGATATGCCTCACATCATCTTCTATCAGGACGAGATGGGTGACAGACTTAAGACAGAAGTTGCGTATGCAGCCGATATGGAGAGTGCATTCCGTAATCATGAGTTCATAGTATACTTACAGCCTAAGGTGAGCTTGAAAACTGGCCAGATTGACGGTGCGGAGGCATTAATCAGATGGAAGAAGCAGGATGGAAGAATGATATTCCCTAATGATTTCATCCCTGTATTTGAGAAGAATAAGAGTATTACGCTTCTTGATTATTACGTATATGATGAGATATGTAAGTACCTAAGGAAGAGACTCGATGAAGGCAAGAGAGTTGTAAGAGTATCAGTTAATGTATCAAGAGTGCATCTGTTCTCGATTGATGAACTTGTTGGTTATATTAAGTCGCTTATTAACAAGTATAAGCTCCCACCAGAGCTGCTTGAATTTGAGTTAACTGAGACGGTATTTACCGATAAGGTTGATGATACCATTGAGCTTATGAGTAAGCTTCGTGAGCTTGGCGTCCTGATATCCATGGACGACTTTGGCTCGGGATATTCGTCACTTAATGTTCTTACCAAGCTTCCACTTGACGTACTTAAGCTTGACAGAGAATTCCTTGATGACTTTGAGAATGACCCTGAGGAGAAGATTATTATTCCTAGTGTTATTGATATGGCCAAGAAGCTTAATCTCTCTGTTGTGTGTGAGGGCGTTGAGACTGGAGAGCAGGTTGAGTTCCTTACGGATGTTGGATGTGATTATGCACAGGGCTACTATTATTCGAAGCCAATACCACAGGAACAGTTCGATGAATTATTAGAGGTCTAAAATGAAGAAGACTAAGCAGATTTTAGCTATTATAGTTATTGTAATATTGGCGCTGATGTATGTTCTGTCGCTTGTTTTTGCACTGTTGCAGATACCTAACTGGCAGAGATTGTTCCTGGCGAGTATGGGAATGACAATTATACTTCCTGGCTTCATATGGCTTAATATGATTGTATATAAGGGCGTGATGAGCAGACGAACATTGGAAGAGGGCGAAGAGGAACTTACGCATGGAAGGCATAATTCTTGACTTTTATTCTATTTGAGTTATACTGACAAAAGATTCATTAATGGAGGATTATTATGGCAAAGACAATACTTGAGCAGTGGAGAGATAAAGCATATTCACAGACAGCTAATCAGGGAGATCTCCAGAGATTATGGACTGATTACTTTGAGACAGAGAAGGAAATTTACGCTAACATCCTTGCTACTCCTGATGAGGTAGTTAAGGGAAGCGTTGAAGAACTTGCCAAGAAGTTCGATACATCAATTGACTATATGGTAGGATTCCTTGATGGAATTAACGACAGCTTAATCACACCTAACCCAATCGAGGAGATGGATGTTAAGACTGAGGTATCATTAGACTTTGATAAGGAATTATTATATAAGAACATGGTTGCTGCAGGCGCAGACTGGTTATATGAGCTTGAGCAGTGGGATGGAATCTTTGATAAGGACAGACAGAAGGAGCTCTACAAGGAGCAGAAGAAGTCTACTACAGTTGTAAATGAAGCTAAGATTTATCCAAATGATCCATGTCCATGTGGAAGCGGCAAGAAATATAAGAAGTGCTGCGGTAAAAATAAGTAATATAGTGTTATTAACTGAAAATATAATAATATGAAAAATTATCAAAGGGGTGTATTCTTAAATTGCTTGAAGAAGCGTGCTATTTAATAGCAAAAACTGGAAAAATTCCCCTTTTACACAACGGAAAAGTCGTAGGTTCCCCCCTACGGCTTTTTCATTTTTGTGCATAATTTAGTAAATTATAGGAATTATAGTGTTATCGTTAATATTAGTGTAAAAAGAATGAAAATATGTTAGAATTAACTATTGGAAAATTATGGAGGGAATGTGTATGTTTACAGAGACAATGACACCATTTCAGGTGCTGAATGTGTATAGGGATGACGTTAATAAGCTTGCTGAATATCTCTCATGGCTTGAGGATAAAAGTGGTAAAATGATTAGTCAGTTATATTCAGCCGATGGTATTGGCACATCGTCTGTATCATTCCCTGTATATGACAGCACTCTTATGAGCTTTATTAAGGTGGCTGAGAATACATGTTTTATGGATCGTAACTATAGATATGTATATACAAGGAATCGTCTTAAGACTCCTGAGGATGCACTTGCATATATCGAGAAGGCTACTATTCTTCAGATGGATCAGCTGGGTGGAATTCTTTCTTACTATATTCTTGGCGGTCGTACAAGAGCTATGCTCTGGAGTGAAGGAATGGATAGTACAGTTTTCTATCATTTAGTTAAAAAGTCGAAGGAACTTATTGATTTCTGGGCTAATGCTGAAAAGGTAACTGACTAGGAGGAATAAGTGGGCGAGAAGGCTGTAAGTAAGAAACAGTTGATAATAGATAAGGCAACGGAAGTATTTGCCGCGAAGGGCTTCAGAGATGTGACAATGAAGGATATAGTTGAGGCCTGCGGGATAAGCAGGGGCGGACTGTATCTGTATTATGATTCTACCGAGAGTCTGTTTTTAGATGTGTTAAAGACTCAGGATGAGCTTTCGACAGACAGTGGTAAGGGTTTTTATGACAGCCTCAATGATGCCAGTTCGACAGAACTTCTTCTTTGGTTTTTAAAGGAACAGAAGAAGGAGATTTTACAGCGTAAGAACAGCTTGAGCGTTGCTGTATATGAATATGCATTCGTGTGCAGACAGAATCTTAAGAAGAATAGCTGTAAGGATGAATTCGATACGGCGGTTAAGGCACTTGCGATGATTCTGACAAGAGGTGCCTTATCGGGAGAATTCGAATGTGAAGAGCCTGAGGCTACTGCAAGCAATATGATGTTTGCGATTGAAGGAATGAAAATAATAGCCCGTACAATGGGCATTAGTGAGAAAAAGGTTGATAAAGAACTGCTTTATATGATGCAGCAGTTCGTGGAAGTGGAGGAGTAAAGAAAAAATGAGTGACGTCAAACGTATTTACGTTGAAAAGAAGGGACCTTACGCGGTTAAGGCCAGAGAGCTTAAGGAAGATATTGAGAGCTACCTTAGTATTTCTGGTGTTCGTTCGGTAAGAGAACTTATTCGTTATGATGTTGAAGGTCTTAGTGCAGAGA
This sequence comes from Lachnospiraceae bacterium, assembly GCA_045615825.1. Lineage (GTDB taxonomy): Bacteria > Bacillota > Clostridia > Lachnospirales > Lachnospiraceae > Colinaster. The sequence goes on along the minus strand of JAZLFL010000075.1, from coordinate 3,479 downwards.
CTTTTGCCAAGAGCTCAAGACTGATTTTTAGTGAGCCACCTGTAGATTTAATCTACGAAGAGAATTTCCCAATGTCAGAGACTGAGAAGGCATTTAGCGTTGAATTCCTTCCAGGTCAGTTTGATCAGAGAGCTGATTCAGCAGTTCAGTGTGTCAGGTTCCTTGACGAGGAGTCTAATCCAATTATCAAGACAGCAGTTACATATGTCATTGACGGTGAAATCACAGATGCAGATATCGATAAGATTAAGGCATACTGTATCAATCCGGTAGATTCCCGCGAGACAGATTTTAGTAAACCTGAGACGCTTGTTACAGAGTATGATGATCCTGCAGATGTTTCAATCTTCACAGGATTTAAGCATATGCCTGTTGAAGAGCTTAAGGAATTATATGGAAGTCTTGGACTTGCAATGACATTCAATGATTTCCTTCATATTCAGAACTACTTCAGAGATGATGAGAACAGAGATCCTTCAATGACAGAGATCAGAGTACTTGATACATACTGGTCAGACCACTGTCGTCACACAACCTTCTCTACAGAGCTTAAGGATGTAACCTTTGATGAGGGTTACTATAGAGAGCCAATCGAGACAACTTACCAGAGTTATCTTGATACAATGGAAGACATGTACAAGGGCAGAGATGATAAATTCGTATGCCTTATGGATATAGCCCTTATGGGTATGAAGAAGCTTCGTGCAGCTGGCAAGCTTGATGATATGGAAGTATCTGATGAGATTAATGCCTGCTCAATCGTAGTCCCAGTTGAGATGGACTATGGCAATGGTCCTGTAACTGAGGAGTGGTTAGTATTCTTCAAGAATGAGACACATAACCATCCTACAGAAATCGAGCCATTCGGTGGTGCTGCAACATGTCTTGGTGGTGCCATCAGAGATCCACTTTCAGGTCGTGGATATGTATACCAGGCCATGAGAGTAACAGGTGCTGCAGATCCTACAGTTCCTGTATCAGCAACTCTTAAGGGTAAGCTTTCACAGAAGAAGCTTGTAACAGGCGCTGCAGCTGGTTATTCTTCATATGGTAACCAGATTGGTCTTGCAACAGGCTATGTTAAGGAAGTATATCATCCTAATTATGTTGCTAAGAGGATGGAGATTGGTGCCGTTATGGGTGCTGCTCCAAGAAGATGTGTTATCAGAGAGAATTCTGATCCAGGAGATATCATTATCCTCCTTGGCGGTCAGACTGGACGTGATGGCTGTGGTGGAGCTACAGGTTCTTCCAAGGTTCATACAGAGGCTTCAATTGAGACATGCGGGGCTGAGGTTCAGAAGGGTAACGCACCTACAGAGCGTAAGATTCAGCGTCTTTTCCGTAGGGAAGAGGTTGCTAAGATTATTAAGAAGTGTAACGACTTCGGCGCAGGCGGGGTATCCGTTGCAATCGGTGAGCTTGCTGACGGCCTGAGAGTAGACCTTGATAAGGTTCCTAAGAAGTATGCAGGTCTTGATGGTACTGAGCTTGCTATCTCAGAGAGCCAGGAGAGAATGGCGGTTGTAGTTGAGCCTTCCAAGGTTGATGAGTTCCATGCTTATGCTGAGGAAGAGAACCTCGAGGCTACAGTTGTTGCTGAGGTTACTAAGGAACCAAGACTTGTTTTGGTATGGAGAGGCAACGAGATCGTTAATCTTAAGAGAGCATTCCTTGATACTAACGGTGCTCATCAGGAGACAACAGTTGAGGTTCAGACTCCATCTGAGGATAAGAACCCACTTGGAAAAGTGGCTTTAACTAAGGTTTCAGAAGATATTGAAGCTGGTGATATCAAGTCAGCCTGGTTAGATACACTTGCGGATCTTAATGTATGTTCTCAGAAGGGACTTGTTGAGAGATTTGATGCATCAATCGGTGCAGGAAGCGTATACATGCCTTATGGTGGTAAGACTCAGCTTACAGAGACACAGTCTATGGTAGCTAAGCTTCCAGTTCTTAAGGGTAAGACAGATACAGTTACAATGATGAGCTACGGCTTTGATCCATATGTATCAAGCTGGAGCCCATACCACGGAGCAATCTATGCAATTACTCAGTCAATGGCTAAGATTGTTGCTTCAGGTGGTAACCACAAGAATATCAGATTTACATTCCAGGAGTACTTCAAGAGAATGACAGAAGACCCAGCAAGATGGGGACAGCCTTTCTCAGCACTTCTTGGTGCGTTTGATGCCCAGGTTGGATTCGGACTTCCATCAATCGGTGGTAAGGACAGTATGTCAGGAACATTCAATGATATCGATGTTCCACCAACACTTGTATCATTCGCTGTTGATATAGCTGAAGGTAAGAATATTATCACACCAGAGCTTAAGGGCGCTGGCAACAGAATCGTTAAGTTCGAGATTGAGACAGATGATTACTCTATCCCAGTATACGAGAAGGTTCAGCAGCTTTATTCAGAGATTACAAGACTTATTAATGAGGGTGTTATCGTTTCAGCATATGCGCTTGATCAGTATGGTATAGCTGCAGCTGTTTCCAAGATGGCATTTGGTAATAAGCTTGGTGTTGATATTGATCACAATATTGATGCAGAAGATCTCTTTATTGGCGGTATGGGCGATATTATCGCTGAGGTTGATCGCGACAGAGTTGAAGAGATTGATGCTGAATATGTAATGATTGGTACAGTAAGAGACAGTGGTGTATTCAGAGTAGCAGGTCAGGAGATTACAATTGATGAGGCTATTGCTACATGGACTAAGCCACTTGATAAGGTATTCCCTTATACAGCAGTTAAGGGTAAAGAAACAGTTGATATGCCTCTTTACGATGCTAAGGGTGATATCTATATCTGCAAGAATAAGATTGCCAAGCCAAAGGTATTCATTCCTGTATTCCCAGGTACTAACTGTGAGTATGATTCACGTAAGGCCTTCGAGAGAGCAGGTGCTGAGGTAGAGACAATCGTATTTAAGAATATGACAGCAGGACAGATTCGAGATTCGTTCGATGCATATGTTAAGGCTATCGACCAGTCTCAGATTATCATGTTCCCAGGTGGTTTCTCAGCTGGTGATGAGCCTGATGGTTCTGCTAAGTTCTTCGCGGCAGCTTTCCAGAATGAGAGCATGAAGGAAGCTGTTATGAGAATGTTAAATGAGCGTGATGGTCTCGCACTTGGTATATGTAATGGTTTCCAGGCTCTTATCAAGCTTGGTCTTGTACCAAATGGTAATATTACTGGACAGGACGAGAATTCTCCTACACTTACATTCAATACAATCAACCGTCATATTTCTAAGATGGTATATACAAAGGTTGTATCTAATAAGTCGCCATGGCTTGCAGGTGCAGAACTCGGTGGTGTATATGTTAATCCTGCATCACACGGTGAAGGCCGTTTCGTGGCACCTAAGGAGTGGCTTGATAAGCTTGTTGCTAATGGTCAGGTTGCAACAGTATATTCTGATCAGGAAGGCAATGTAAGTATGGATGAAGAGTACAACATC
>JAZLFL010000074.1:0-2697 GCA_045615825.1 Lachnospiraceae bacterium | reverse complement strand
CGATGGAATATCCATTAATCGCGTACTCACATAATAACTTGCCAGTACCAAGGTATGTTAGGTACTCTTTAATAATCGCATCCCTGCCTATTAATCTGTCAACGAATCCAATGGCATAATCATCAGAATCCTCTTCGCCAGCAAGTCTTGCTAATTCAGTTGTATATTCTATAACCTCTTCTCTCGTCATCCTCTATCCTCTCTCAACCTTAGCTATGTATCCCATTATGAACTGAACCTGATTGGCCGTGGCGCGCTTACCACCATCCCTTATTGAATAGTAAGTTGCCTCATTTTTGCCAGAGGCATTAGGCTCATATCTGCATTCAAGAATCCAGAGATTCTCAGCATAACAGATTACCACTCTGTCGCCATTAAACGGAGCCCTGTCATTAGCTAGTAGGAGTATATCTCCCTGATAATACTCGGGATTATACATGTTGTTCGGAATTTTAATGCCCATGAACACCTTAGGCTTTAAACTGTCGCTTAGATGAGATATATCAAGCACGTCCATGTTGTTGGTATTGAGCATATTACCATTTTCACCAACTTTGGCTCGCATTACATCGATAAGCTTGTCCTCAACCTTCTTAGTCACCATCATATCATGATGGAACTGTATCTCCCAGCGTAGGAAGTGTGTGAAGCTCTCTGGCATCTTGCGAAGTGTCTGAAGCGAGTTGCAGGTCTGATGCTCCATTGTACCTGCGCCAATCAGCTCATCTACGGTCACATTAAATACCCGCGACAACTTAACCGCAAGCGAAAGCGAGCAGTCCTTAGAGTCTCCATACAGGAAGGACTTCAGTGTGCTAAGTGATATATCCGCAAGCTCTGCCACTTCCTGCAGAGTAATCTCTTTCTGATCGATATATAATGATACATTGCGTCTGAACGCAGTCATATAGTCGTTAGGCTTAGTCACTAATTTCCCTGATAACTCATATAATTCCTTCTTATCCAGCATACTGTTTGTTCCCCCTTCCTGGAATGCAAAAAGGACATAGTAATACCCTCGATATATTACTGCGTCCTTATCCTTATCCCTCGTCATATATTTTACATATTCAGTATAGCACTCCCAGTATGATATGACATACTAACTTTATTCAAAATTATTAAAACTTATCGTCACAACAACTCGAAGGCCTCGAAAATGGCGATTATCATAAAACCATGAGGCGGGGATAGTGAAGCAAACGGAGGAACGCCTATGAAAAAGAATTTTATGAACAACGAGGAATACGACAGCGACGATGCTCACAGGCAGAGATGGTGCGAAATGCCAGATTACCTGGATATCCATTTCTACAAATGCAAGACCTGTGGCCAGATAACTGCAACCATTGGTAAGCAGGCTAACCCGCTAAGCTGTTGTGGCAATGAGATGACATTACTGATGCCGGCATCTGTGGAAGCATCTGCAGAGCATCACATACCAGTCTATAAGAAGTCCGGACATAAGATTAAGGTTAAAGTAGGGGAGATAGATCATCCTATGACCCGTGACCACCACATAGAATGGATATGTATGGTAACCTGCTGTGGAATACAGTGGATGCCATTATCATACAACGGTGACCCCGAGGCCGAATTCAAGCTCAAGAGCGACGAGAAGGTCTTAGCCATCTACGCATACTGCAACATGCATGGCCTATGGAGAGGAGAAGAGGCTTATGAATTGTAACAAAGAACGCAATGGAATCAAAGATACATATGTATGGCGCTGCACAGTCTGTGGATACATATATGAAGGCGATCCGCTCCCAGAGCATTTCATATGTCCTGTTTGTGGCGCAGCTGCTCCAAAGTTCGAAAGAATTAATACCAACGAGCTTAAGGAGCTCTTAAATTAGTTCTCAGGCCATATGGCTTGAAAATATATATCCCTTATCCCTAAAAGAGCCCGTGAGTTTTAGTCCTTCTCACGGGCTCGACTAATGTATTAGCGCACATCTATATGATTCAATATTTTCTCAGCTATAACATCCCACGACAGTTTTGCCCTGTCATTCACAAGATGATTCCTGATTCTATTTCTTAATTCAGCATCCGAATACATTCTCTCAGCAGCCTCTACCCATTCATCAATGTTAAAACCACGAGCAACTGAGTCCTTGGATACACCATCACCATTGCAGTCAACTACAATGGCATTCTCACCATTCTGGAACAATGTATCAGCGCCACCATTATTAGATGTAATAACCGGAACACCGAAATATATTGCCTCCATTAATACCATTCCAAATATCTCATAATTGGATGGGAACAGCATGCAATCCGCCTTCGCATAGTAAGACGGCATCTCGCCCTGTGAGGCCTTAGGAACATAGGTCATTCTTCCTGCATCAATCCACTTCTGTACCTTAGCCATACACTGGCTCTTGTATTCTTCTTCTCCGTCACCTACAAGAAGAAAACTCATATCTTCATGCGCTGACAACAGTCTGTCGACCAGATCAAATAGAAACAGAGTATTACGACGTGGCTCAATCTTACCAACATAGAGATATGTGAATGGTCTATTGTTGCCAGATTCATCTGATATCGGTGCATTACTGCACTCGTTCTCAGTCACAGGTCCATCACCCGTATTCTTCCACACATCACCATCAAGACCAACACCAACAGGTGTTACATTCTTGAATCCTTTTGCTTTAAGGAATTCTGCTGCAGCATTACTCTTAGTGA
>JAZLFL010000073.1:0-4177 GCA_045615825.1 Lachnospiraceae bacterium | reverse complement strand
ACTTCAGCGTCGTGGTGGTAAGGGACTTAGATGCTACAAGCTTAATGATAAGACAGGTGCAGTTGTTGGTATTAAGGCAGTTAATGATGATCATGAGATTATGATGATCACTAATGAGGGAATTATCATTCAGATCAGAATGGATGATATAAGAGAGCTTGGCAGAATGACAACAGGTGTTAAGCTAATGGATCTTAAGGATGATGTTAAGATTGCCAAGATTGCCAAGGTTCGTGATAAGGTATCTGATGATAATGGTAAAGAGATTGAATTGCCAGAATCTGAAGAAGCAGAGGAAACAGCTACTGAGTCGGAAGAGTAGGTATTTTTATAAGTAGTATTATGTTAACTAGGTCGCCTTTATTTTAAGGCGACCTAATTGTGCGATTAGTGCAAAAGATTTATTTTATGTTTTGCCTGGTGGGTACATATATGGAATGGAAGAAATTATTAAATGGCGAAAGGATTCGCTCATATAGCAAAAGCACAACTTCACAGGATATAAGGACGGAATTCGAGAAGGATTATCACAGAATTATCAGCAGTGCATCCTTCAGACGTCTTCAGGATAAGACCCAGGTTTTTCCACTTGATAAAAGTGACTATATTAGAACAAGACTTACTCATTCTTTAGAGGTAAGTTCCTTTGCAAGATCTCTTGGTCAGAGTGTCGGTGCTGCAATTATAGAGAATAAGCTTGATCCGGACTTTGGATTTGAGCAGAAGGAAGATATCTGTAATATCTTACAGTGTGCAGGTCTTATTCATGATATAGGTAATCCTCCATTTGGTCACTTTGGTGAGAGTGCCATTCAGGACTGGTGTAAGGAGAACTTCCAGAATAAGAAATTCGGTGAGAAGACCATTGAAGAGACACTTAAGCCACAGCAGCTTAATGACTTCTATCATTTCGAGGGTAATACTCAGGCACTAAGAGTTGTAACCAAGCTTCATTTCCTAGTAGATGAGAATGGAATGAATCTTACCAAGGCATTACTTGGAACAATTATTAAGTATCCGGTATCATCACTTGAGATTAAGAATGATCCTAATGATATCAGATGTAAGAAGATGGGATATTTCTATGCAGATAAGGCTGCATTCACAGATATTCAGGAGTCACTTGGCACAAATGGATGTCGTCATCCATTAACATATCTCTTAGAAGCTGCGGATGATATTGCATACAGAACAGCAGATATTGAGGATGCAATCAAGAAGGGCTGTATTACATATAATCAGCTTATTATAGAATTAGAGAAGCGCGTTGATTCCGAGGAAAATGAAGGATTATACGAAAAGCTTATAGAGATTCTTAAGAATAAATACGATAAGGCGATTAAGAATAAATATGAAGAGCCTGATATCTATGCAGTTCAGAACTGGGTAGTATATGTTCAGGGTAAGGTGCTGCACTGTGTAACTGACAGTTTCATTGAAAACTACGAAGACATAATGGCAGGCACTTTTAAGAAAGATTTATTCGCCGATACTGAAGCAGATGAGATTATGAAGGCGCTTGGTAATATTGCATATGAGTATGCCTTCACATCAAAGCAGATATTTAAGCTTGAGATTGCAGCAGACGCAATGTTCAAATTCCTGCTTGGCAGATTCATGAATGCTGCGATTTACTATGATTCTGTATATAAGGACAGATTAAATAATGTAGATTATAAAATAATGTCTATTATTTCCAAGGATTATTTGCGGATATATCATAAGTTTGCAGATGGTGAGTCTGAGGAAGACAGATTATACCTTAGATTGTTACTGGTTACAGATTACATATGTGGAATGACGGACAGCTTTGCGAAAAATCTGTATCAGGAATTAAATGGAATTCAATAATTGTTATGCTAATTACTTTTAATAGGGAAGTGTAAAAGAGGAGATGAAAAAATGGAAGCATACAGTATTTTAAAGGACTTAGCAATTATTGTAATCGGCGCCAAGGTATGTGGAATTCTTGCAAGAAAGTTAAGGGCTCCACAGGTTGTTGGTGAGATTATTGCGGGTCTGATTATTGGACCATGTGTACTTGGTCTTGTTCAGCAGACTGACTTTATTACCCAGATGGCAGAGATAGGTGTAATCCTTCTTATGTTCTCAGCAGGTCTTGAGACAGATCTTAAGGAACTGGTTAAGACAGGACCTATTGCATTCTTAATTGCATGTGCCGGAGTATTTATTCCACTTGTTGGTGGAACACTTCTGTATATGGGATTTTATGGACCGGCAGCAGTTGGAACTGAGCAGTTCTTCAGAGCAGTATTCATTGGTGTTATCATGACTGCCACAAGTGTAAGTATTACAGTTCAGACTCTTAAGGAACTTGGTAAGCTTAAGGGTAAGGTTGGTACTACAATTCTTAGTGCAGCTATTATAGATGATATCATTGGTATTGTTGTACTTACTTTCGTAATTGGATTCAAGAATCCTGATAATAAGCCAATCTCAGTTGTGATTAATACAATTTTATTCTTTGTATTTGCGATTGTTGTTGGATTCCTTTCATATAAGGTATTCAAGTGGGTTGATAACAGATACCCACATACAAGAAGAATTCCGATTGCCGGAATGGCTTACTGTTTCGCATTAAGCTTTATTGCTGAGAGATTCTTCGGAATAGCAGATATTACAGGTGCATATGTTGCGGGTATTATTCTCTGCTCTATCCAGGATTCAGAATATATTGCTGAGAAGATGGATATCAATTCATACATGTTATTCGGACCAGTATTCTTCGCAAGTATAGGTCTTAAGACTAATATCAGTAACATGAATATGGATATTCTTCTGTTCTCAATCGGATTCGTAATTGTAGCTCTGACATGTAAGATTATTGGTTGTGGATTAGTTGCAAGAGCATGTAAATTCAAAGGGGCCGATGCACTTAAGATTGGTATTGGTATGATGACCAGAGGTGAGGTTGCCCTTATTGTATCCCAGAAGGGACTGGCAGTTGGATTACTTGATGATGTATATTTTACTTCCGTAATCTTACTTATCATTGTATCTTCAATTGCAACACCTATTTTACTTAAAGTTTTGTATGGTAAGGATGAAGCAGAGGCAACAAGAGATCATGCTACATTCTTATATAAGACATCGAGAGACGAGGATTAATGGAAAATCGCACAATGACCGAATTACAGCGCCAGGAGAAAAGGCGCAAGGCCAGGCGTGCCAAAAGACGTCGCACAATATACACCTGTTTCCTAATAATACTTATTATGGCAGCAGTCTCAGTCGCACTCTATTTTGCCTATAAATATAAGCAGATGGAGGGTGCTTATGAGGTTGCGCGCATGTCGGCCGAGGAGGCTAATCAGTCATACGAGGAGTTAATGACGGATCTTCAGACTGGTGGATATATAACAAGAGAAGATGCTGACAGGTTAAGTGAGGAAGCAGTTGCTGCGAATACAGAGGATATTAAGAGAGAGATTCGCGACTATATGGAAGATGCGCAGACGCTGTCCATGTTAGAAAACCTCTTCCCTGAGAATATTATTGTGCCTAATACTGGAGGATATGTATTCCTTGATATAGATGAAAGCCTTATTAAGACGGATATTGATTTTGACAGATTAGACTATCCGGTTCTTAATGAGGAGACTGGCAAGTATGAGGGTGAAGCATCCTACGAAGGAGCAAAGAGAGGTATTGATGTATCCAAGTTCCAGGAGAAAATCAACTGGACTAAGGTTAAAAAGGACGGAGTGGATTTCGCCTATATTAGAATTGGCTTTAGAGGATATGAGTCAGGCAAGCTTGTTGTGGATGATACTTTCGAGGATAATATTAAGAAATGTAATGAGCTTGGTCTTGACTGCGGTGTATACTTCTTCACTGAGGCCAAGAGTGTTGCTGAAGGAATCGAGGAAGCAGAGTTCGTATTAGAGAATCTTGGTGATTATGATACTGAGCTTCCAGTTGTTATAGATGTTGAGCAGTCAGCGAATGTTAATAAATCAAGAACAAAAAATCTATCGGCTGAAGAGAGAACGGATATCGTGATTGCCTTCTGCGAGAGGATTAAGGAAGCTGGCTTACAGCCTATGATATATGGTAATCTTAAGTCCTTCATGATTATGATGGATTATACGAAATTGGAGGATTATGATAAATGGTTCGCCTATTACCATTATCCTTACAGATTCCCATATAAGGT
>JAZLFL010000072.1:0-6460 GCA_045615825.1 Lachnospiraceae bacterium | reverse complement strand
CTCAGGAACTACTGCCGCCTGTGCCCGAACCGATGCCGTCTGCGGCTGAGCTGCCGCCTGTGGCTGAACTGGTGCTACTTCTGCCTGCTTGCTTTCGTACTCATAATCCTCATCATACTTAAGATCTTCATATGTCTCTTCTTCCCTTTCCTCGGCAAGTTCGACATTCACAGTGAAGTTCTCATATACCTTGGTATCATCAGTTGCATTCATGTTGTTGACCTTAACATATGCTCCCTCTGGGAGTGTTACATCAAGGAACTTAATAATCTGTGCAACAGTATAGTAATCAAGAATCTCTATTACATCACCAGTCTGAATATCATAATACTCTGACTGGAGTTCACCATTAACAGAAGCGAACTTAGGAAGTTCAACCATCGCATCATTAACCGTTGCTCTAAGAATTGACTTATACTCAGGAAGTCTGCCAATAGTCATCTTAGCTGGAGCCCCTGCTGTGGATTCGATGACCTCAATCTCATCACCCTCTTTAATAGGGCTGTGAAGATTACCAAGTTCACCGTTAACCTTAATAACAGCCGGCTCACCCATATCACCTCTGGCCATACGGCTCTTACCATTGACTGTGAATTCAAGCGCACTTCCACTCTTAGGGAAGAATCCATTACTAGGGAAGTCCGTCTGCATAGCAGCATCCATAACAGTCAGATTATTATTGTTATATAACTTAATCTTGTCTCCGTTGAACCTTACGAAGACGAAGTTATTACTCTCCTCATAGAAGTTAAGACAGATACCAATTGGTGTAACGAGCAGTGAATCCACCTTAAGCTCTGTGCTCTCGAATACGATATCCTGCATTACTTCCTTACCACGAAGAGCTACTCTCTCAGGTGCAAGACCAAGCTTCTCAGCAACCGCAGCTGTATAGCCAGGAATCATTCCACCACCACCTACTACAAATACAGCACCAACGCTCTTACCACCGTTGAGTTCCTTAATCTTGTCACTTGCAAGTGTTGCCATCTCATCAACATTGGCCGCGAGTAACTCCATTACCTCATCACGGGTGATTGTAAGCTTAGTACCCATGATATCCTCGTACTCAATTACTTCCTTACTGTCGAGCTGCCTCTTAATCTGCTCCGCGCCATTGAAATCAACCATGCAGTGCATAGCGATAATCTCAGTAAGACTGTCACCCGCTGTTGGAATCATACCGAAGGCAATAATTGTGCCCTCCTTAGTGATTGAGATATCGGATGTACCCGCACCTACATCAATAAGCGCGATATTAAGTAGTCTGAATCTCTCAGGAATAGCAAGCTGGATAGCCGCAATAGGCTCGAGGGTCATATTAGCTACCTCAAGACCTGCAAGCTCAACTGCCTTATACAGACCATCCACAACATCCTCTGGCAAAAATGTTGCGATTAAGTCTACGGCAATTTTCTTAGCCTTATGATTCTCCAGATTGCTCATAGGCATATCGTTCATATAGTAACGAACAACACTGCTGCCAACACAGAAGAACTTAAGATCTGTATTATTCTCGTTAAGGAAGTTCCTGTATGCCTCCTCAATTGCAAGCGAATTAAGAGAATAGATATCAAGATTATCAACTGTCTTCTCTTCCTCGAACTCTACCTCTGAGTGTGTCTGCATAGTCTTAAGTACACGACCAGCGGCAGCTATACACGCACGTGTTAACTTACCATTAATCTGCTCCTCAAGATGCTCCTTAACCTCTTTAATTGTCTCTGCTACCTTACCGATGTCATGGATTTGTCCATCAAGCATCGCTCTGGTCTCATGCTCCTTATTGCACTGAGCAACAACCACGAACTGCTTGCCCTTCTTATATCCCACGGTACCTACGATACTACGTGTTCCAATATCCAATCCAAAAACCATCTGATTAGGATTACCAGCTCCTGCCATACTTACCTCTCCCACTCAGGTTACAAATGCTCCCTGATCTGTCTTAAAGTATTATCTAATTCATCACTATTATCTATGACCACATCGGACCCCTTACGGAATTCCTCTTCAGTTAACTGACTGGCCATAATGTTATCAATCTTTTCTTCCGAATAGCCTCTTGATGCCTTAAGCCTTGCCCTTCTGACTTCTTCCCTAGCATAGATGTACCACATCTCATCCACGAAATCATTGAAGCCATTCTCAATAAGCAACGCCGCCTCTATGAAAAAATAATCTACACTGCCTTCTTCTAATGCTGAAGCTGCCATATCTTTAATACGTGTTATCACCGCCGGGTGAATTATCTCATTAACCCTGGTTAAGATATTCTCATCTGCGAATATCTTACCAGCCATCTTACCCTTATCAATGCGGCCATCTTCCCCCAGAATCTCCTCACCCATTAATTCAATAAGTGGTTCGAAGCAGGGTTCACCAGGTTCCTTAATCTGATTACCTATATCATCAGCCAGAACTATTATGCAGTTATAATTATCACGGATTAGCTTTAGTACCTCACTTTTACCGGCACCTACGCCTCCAGTTATTCCAATTATCTTCAATATGCCAATCCCCCGTCCCTGTGGACGAAAATTAACGTGGCGCGAACATAAATGCCGTATACCTCCGTCCCCCCAGGATGAAAACTATCGCATTGCGTAATGCATCACTTGGCTTCGTACCAGTTAATGCCGGAATGAACATCGACCTCGAGACTTACGGCAAGATTAGCAGCGTTTCTCATCTCGCGGGCAAGCAGCTCAGTGGCCTTAGCCTCTACCTCGCACGCTACCTCAAGCAGCAGTTCATCATGCACCTGGACTATGATCTTCGCATCAAGGCCCTCCGCCTTTAATGCATCATATACCTTTATCATGGCAATCTTCATGATATCCGCTGCAGTTCCCTGAAGAGGTGAGTTCATTGCCACTCTTTCACCGAACTGACGCATCATAAAGTTGCTGTTACCAAGTTCAGGTATAGGTCTTCTTCTGCCATATAATGTAGTAACATATCCTGCTTCCTTGGCATTAGCTACAGTGTCGTCAAGGAACTTCTTAACTCCCGGATAAGTTACGAAATAATCTTCTATATAGTTCTGGGCTTCCTTCCTTGTTATACCAAGATCCTGGCTTAGACCAAATGAACTGATACCATATACAAGGCCGAAGTTAACAGCCTTGGCATCTCTTCTCTGGTTAGGTGTTACCTCATCAAATGGTATATGGAATACCTTGCTTGCAGTAATTCTATGAATATCTGCATCAGAATTATATGCTTCTATTAGTCCTTCATCACCTGACATATGCGCAAGAAGTCTCAACTCAATCTGCGAATAGTCAGCATCAATGAACACATATCCATCCTTTGGAACGAAGCACTTACGAAGCTCTCTTCCAAGCTCTGTTCTGATAGGAATATTCTGAAGGTTAGGATCAGTAGAGCTAAGTCTTCCTGTAGCAGTAATAGTCTGGTTAAAGGTTGTATGAATCCTTCCATCCTCTGCAATACAGTCCATTAATCCATCAGCATATGTGCTCTTAAGCTTGGTAAGTCCTCTGTATTCCAGAATATCCTTAATAATCGGATTATCCGGCGCAAGCTTCTCTAACACATCTGCCGCTGTGGAATAACCTGTCTTGGTCTTCTTGCCACCCTCTAAGCCCATCTTCTCGAAGAGAATCTCTCCGAGCTGCTTAGGTGAATTAATATTGAACTTCTCTCCAGCCTGCTCATATATAAGAGCTTCAAGCTCATCTATTCTTACAGTTAATGAATCGCCGTAATTCTTAAGGACATTCTTATCTACTAAGATTCCTTCTCTCTCACAGTCATATAATACCTTTGTAATAGGCATCTCTATATTATGATAGAGCTTACTCTGGCCTGTCGCATTAAGCTCAGATATCAGCTCATCGTAGAGCTTACTCATCTCGTAGGTCACAAAGCCCTGATCAAGTCTGTACTCTCTTGCCTTAAGCGGATTAAGCAGATAAGAGATGATCATCATATCATCAACTCTTGCCCAGTTATCACTGTCAAGATATGGATACATACTCTTGGCATCATAGGTTACGATACCTTCCTTACAATTATTCTGTAATGTAACTAGCTTATCTGTAAGATAACCCTCTGTAAGGAATCCAAAAGGCAATATAATAACTGTCTTATCACCATAAGTCATGGACACAGCACTCATACCGTCTGCATCCGTATGAACATATACGAATACCTTCGAATCAGCTTTTGAAGCTTCATCAAACACATTCTCGCACTCTGACAGATCAGCTACATTAACGAATTCCTTCGCGATATCCTCATCCTTAGTTGCAGTGCCTTTTCCCTCGAATCTCTTAAGAATACTCTTAAGTCCAAGAGTACTTAATTCATCGAAAGCCTTGTCAGTATAGATATCACCAAGTGCAAGGTCGTCCCATGTGAGTCCTGTGTCACAGTCCGTCTTAATAGTTGCCAGCCAGTGACTTAAGACAGCCTTATCGCGGTTAGCCTCAAGCGTATCATGAAGTCCCTTCTTGGTGATCTCATGAAGATGCTCATATACATTATCAACAGTTCCATACTCCACAAGTAAGGAAGTCGCTGTCTTCTCACCTACCTTAGGCACGCCCGGAATATTATCGGACGAATCACCCATAAGTGCCTTAAGCTCAATAATACCTGCTGGTGGTACCTGATACTTCTCAAGTACATCACTGGCATAGTAATACTCTGTCTCTGTCTTGCCTCCCTTAGTCTTAGGGATGCATATCTTAATCTTCTCAGATGCTATCTGAAGAAGGTCCCTGTCTCCTGATATAAGGCTTACCTCAATGCCCTCAGCCTCAGCCTTACGTGCAAGTGAACCTAAGATATCATCAGCTTCCCAGCCTGGACGCTCGAACGTAGTAATATCCATGGCATGAAGCACATCCTTAACTACCGGTACCTGCTCCTTAAGTTCTACAGGCATTGGCTTACGGGTTCCCTTGTATGCATCGTACTTCTCATGCCTGAAGGTCGGCTCACTTCTGTCAAAAGCCACGCAGATATAGTCTGGCGCCTCATCATCAAGTACCTTAAACATAATATTAAGGAAGCCATATACTGCATTAACATGAAGACCTGATGCGTTAGTCAGATCAGGTACGCCGTAGAATGCTCTGTTTATTATGCTGTGTCCATCTATGAGTACAAGTTTGCTCATTAACTGCTCCCAGTAGTCCGTTAAAAATAGATTCTTGTAATAACCAGACCAAGTAAGAATAGAATTGCCATAACAGCAATTGCCTCCATCACATACACAATCCGGTTAAGAATATCGTGCCGTCTAAGGAATGATCTGTAATCATTAACCTTAATTGCCAGTTCCTTATCAAGGTTAAAGCCCGCGCCATTCTCAAGGCGTGCCATACCCTCCTTAACGAGGAACTGAATATGAAGTTCTTCCCTGCATTCACTGCAGTGATCCATATGGTCAAGGAATCTGTGGGCCTGCCTGCCAAGTAGCTCATCATCAAGAAAGCTTGGCAGCAGCCTTAGGAATTCCTTGCATCTCATCGGACGCTTTCTTCTCTTAAACATATAATTAATTCTTAAGTGTCTCTCTGTAGAAATCCTTGAATTCGAAGTAACCCTGTGCCTCAAGCTGCTCCTTCTGGAACTTCTTGTTCTTATTCATGCGGGATACTAATACCTGCTTGCCTTCTGCCCTAAGAGCTGCAGCTTCCTTCATAATCTCACTTAATCTGTCGGAATCAACACCCTTCTCGATGAGGAATGCAATCTTGTCCTTCTCATCCGGTATCTGGAAGTTATTCTCAAGTAAGAGAAGTACAATCCTCTCGAAACCGATAGAGAATCCGCAGGCTGGTGTATCCTGGCCTGTGAACTGTCCTACCATCTTGTCATATCTTCCGCCACCACCGCAGCTTCCACCGAACTCAGGGATGGCAATCTCGAATATTGTTCCTGTGTAGTAGCTCATACCACGAACTAAAGTTGGGTCGAATACAACTTCGAACTGTGCAGCCTTGGTAGCATTAACGCTTGAGATAATCTCTGACAGATTAGCCTTAATATCTGCATCGAGGTAATCTCCCAGCTCGCCTGCAATGTATTCAAGTCCGCTTGCCTTGTTCTCCTCAAGGCCCTTGAATAATGCAAGGTACTTAGATGCTGATTCTGCGGCAAAACCGTGTGCGACTAAGTCTTCCTCAACACCATCCATACCAATCTTGTCCATCTTATCGAGGATAATAAACACCTCATCATACTGATCCTCAGGAAAGCCTGCATAGGCAGCCATTGCCTTAAGGATTCTTCTCTCATTAATTCTTATCTCGAAGTTCTTGAATCCAAGCTTGCCAAGAGTTGTAGTTGTAGCTGTTATAAGTTCAATCTCAGCAAGGTTACTAGCCTCACCAAGGATATCGATATCACACTGGTAGAACTGACGATATCTTCCTCTCTGTGGTCTGTCAGCTCTCCATACAGGTCCAATCTGTAATGCCTT
>JAZLFL010000071.1:0-12677 GCA_045615825.1 Lachnospiraceae bacterium | reverse complement strand
AGTGGTAGATCAATTCTTAAGAATGGTAAGACGGTAGCGAACTATAAGAGGGATGTATCTCCTGAGACGGGGGATAACAGTATTCCGGTTAATTATGTTATTGCATTCTTACTTCTCTGCGTTGGCTTATTCTTTATAATATATAGAAGAAGAATTGTTGCTTAATATTATTATTATAGGCGAGGGCTTTAAAACGGCTCTCGCTATTATTATGCGTTCAATTAGCCATTGACAATAAATGCATAATTGTATACAATCATACAGTGACGTGTATTGCATAATATGATGAATGTAATATACATTTAAATTTGTTAAAAATTTTCTAATATACAGAAATGGAGATATAAAATGAACTATGAATTTGAGGGTTTTTCGAACAGACCCGTCTCATTAAATGAGAATAACAATTTATTACAGATTGAGGAGCATATGTACATCCTTGATGATGTTGAGAAGCCTAACGTCTTCAGAAATATGTTCCCTTATGATGAAGTACCTAAGATTCCATTCAACGACAGAACAGTTCCACACTGTATGCCTAAGGATATCTGGATTACAGATACTACTTTCAGAGATGGTCAGCAGTCAAGAGCACCATATTCAACTAATCAGATTGTTACAATTTATGATTACCTTCACAGACTTGGTGGTCCTAATGGAATGATTAGAGCATCTGAGTTCTTCCTTTACAGTAAGAAGGACAGAGATGCTGTATATAAGTGTATGGAAAGGGGATATGAATTCCCTGAAGTAACAAGCTGGATCAGAGCTAGTAAAGAAGATTTCAAGCTTGTTAAGGAGATTGGTATGAAGGAGACAGGTATCTTGGTATCTTGTTCTGATTATCATATCTTCTTAAAACTTAAGATGACTCGTAGACAGGCTATGGACCATTATCTTAGCGTTGTAAGAGACTGTCTTGAAGAGGGAATATCAGTAAGATGCCATCTTGAGGATATTACCAGAGCTGATATCTACGGTTATGTAGTTCCATTCTGTTTAGAGCTTATGAAGCTTATGGATGAGTACAAGATTCCTATTAAGATTCGTGCCTGCGATACTATGGGATATGGTGTTAATTATTCCGGTGCCGTTATCCCAAGATCTGTTCCAGGTATTATTTATGCAATCAGAACTCATGCAGGTGTACCTTCAGAGCTTATTGAGTGGCATGGTCATAATGATTTCTATAAGGCAGTTGTTAACTCTACAACAGCCTGGTTATACGGTTGTTCATCTATCAATACTTCATTATTTGGTATCGGTGAGAGAACTGGTAATACACCACTTGAAGCTATGGTATTCGAGTATGCACAGCTTAAGGGCGACCTTAATGGTATGGATACAACAGTTATCACAGAGCTTGCTGAATACTATGAGCGTGAGATTGGATATAAGATTCCACCACGTACACCATTCGTTGGTAAGAATTTCAATGTAACAAGAGCAGGAGTTCATGCTGATGGACTTCTTAAGAATGAGGAGATATACAATATCTTCGATACAGACAAGTTCCTTAACAGACCAGTATTATGTGCGGTATCTAATACATCAGGTCTTGCAGGAATTGCACACTGGATTAATACATACTATAAGCTTCCGGATGAGATGAAGGTGGATAAGAACTGTGATCTTGTTAAGGATGTTAAGGTATGGGTTGATGAAGAATATGCAGCAGGTCGTGTAACAGTACTTACAGACGATGAGCTTATTGATGTTATTCAGAAAAACTGTAAGAAGTTAGGACTGACACTTATTCAGAATTATTTTGGCAAGGGCTTAATGCCAGGCAGTCTTGGAATCGCTAAATGGGGCAAGAAGTAGAATCAGAGAGAGAAGTATTATGAGCATTAAAGATGAAGTAACTGACAAGTATAGCCTTAGAGGACGTGTATATAGCAAAATAAGAGCCGACATACTTGAAGGCAGATATAAGAACAATGATGAGCTTCGCGAGCTGGCTATCGGAGAAGAGCTTGGTGTATCACGTACTCCTGTACGTGAAGCATTCCGTCAGCTTGAGTTAGAGGGGCTTATTAGCATTGTTCCTAATAAGGGTGCATATGTTACAGGTATCACTGCCAAGGATGTTAAAGATATCTATATGATCCGTTCTAAGTTAGAGGGTCTTGCAGCAAGATGGGCTGTTGATAATATAACTCCAGAGCAGATGGAGGAGATGGAAGAGAATATATATCTTGCAGAGTTCCATTCTGCCAAGGGACACAGGGATCAGTTGTCCCAGTTAGATAACAGATTCCATGAGCTTATCTATGAAGCATGTAACAGTAAGCTTTTGGAGCATCAGCTTCGAGAGTATCATGAGTATGTATACAGAGTTCGTAAGAAGACATTATCATTAGCAGACAGATCTCAGGCTTCTAATGAGGAGCATCGTAAGATTATGGAAGCTATTAAGGCTAAGGATAAGGATCTTGCTGAGGAATGCGCTAATATCCATATTCGTAATGCATACAATAACATCGTTGCAGGTGGACTTAAGGAAGCATATCCAGAGGAATAAAGCTTTAAATCTATAAACTTATTATTAGAATGGAGATTACAAACATGAGCAAAATTCAAATGACTACACCATTAGTTGAGATGGACGGAGATGAAATGACCAGAATCCTCTGGCAGATGATTAAGGATGAGCTTTTACTTCCTTTTATTGATCTAAAGACAGAGTATTATGATCTTGGACTTGAGTACAGAAATGAGACTGATGATCAGGTAACAGTTGATAGTGCTAATGCTACTATGAAATATGGTGTAGCAGTTAAGTGTGCAACAATCACACCTAATGCAGCAAGAATGACAGAATATAACCTTAAGAAGATGTGGAAGAGTCCTAATGGTACAATCAGAGCCATGCTTGATGGAACAGTATTCCGTACACCTATTATCGTTAAGGGTATTGAGCCATGTGTACGTAACTGGGAGAAGCCAATTACACTCGCTCGTCATGCATATGGTGATGTATATAAAAATGTTGAGATTGATGTTCCAGGTGAGGGTACAGCCAAGCTTGTATTCACAGATAAGGACGGTAATACAACAGAAGAGATAATTCATGAATTCAAGGGACCAGGTGTTATTCAGGGTATGCATAACACAGATAAGTCTATTGCCAGCTTTGCAAGAGCATGTTTTTCATATGCAATTGATATGAAGCAGGATTTATGGTTCGCTACTAAGGATACAATTTCCAAGAAGTATGATCATACTTTCAAGGATATATTTAATGAGATATTTGAGAATGAATATAAGGCTAAGTTCGATGAACTTGGAATAGAATATTTCTATACATTAATTGACGATGCAGTTGCACGTATTATGAAGTGCAAGGGTGGTCTTATATGGGCTTGTAAGAACTATGATGGAGATGTAATGAGTGATATGGTTTCATCTGCATTCGGTTCACTTGCTATGATGACATCTGTACTTGTATCACCATCCGGTGTATATGAGTATGAAGCTGCTCATGGTACTGTTCAGAGACATTACTATAAGCATCTTAAGGGTGAAGAGACATCTACTAACTCAGTTGCAACAATTTTTGCATGGACAGGAGCTCTTAGAAAGCGTGGAGAGCTTGATGGCAATAAGGAACTCATGGAGTTCGCTGATAAGTTAGAGAATGCTACAATTAAGACTATTGAGTTAGGCAAGATGACTAAGGATCTTGCGTTAATCACATCACTTAAGGATGTAACAGTTCTTAACTCTGCTGACTTTATTAAGGCAATAAGAGCTGAACTTGAGAAATAATTACTAGAATTTAGGCATGAAGGAAGGAAGCATATGAACGAGAATATTATTAAGAGAAATGATTTATTAGCACAGACTGTTATTAAGGGACTTGAGTCTAGAAATATGACTGGCTATTATGCCAAGAGCAAGGAAGAAGCATTAAAGCTGGCTCTTGACCTTATCCCTGAAGGTTCCAAGGTTACTAAGGGTGGATCTATGTCGGTACTTGAGATTGGACTTGCAGATGCACTTAAGGCAGGCAATTATGACTACTGTGACAGAGATGCTGCTACAGATAAGAGAGCAGCTGAGCTGTTCGCTTATGAGGCAGATGTATTCTTAGGTTCAGTTAATGCAATGAGCAGTGACGGAGTACTTGTTAATATTGATGGTAACTCTAACAGAGTATCAGCTTATGCATATGGTCCTAAGAAGCTTGTTCTTATTGTTGGTATGAATAAGGTATGTGGTGATGCTGATGAAGCTATGAAGAGAGCAAGATCTATGGCTGCTACAACTAATGTTCAGAGATTCGGTCTTAAGACACCATGTGCCAGCACAGGAGCATGTATTGACTGTAAGTCACCTGACACAATCTGCTGTCAGTTCTTAATAACAAGATTCTCAAGACATAAGGACAGAATCCATGTAATTCTTGTAGATGATACTTTAGGATTCTAATTATAAATTAGCAATATTTAAGGGACGGTTTTAAGCCGTCCCTTTTGTTATTAATTGGAGAGTTCTTCCCATTTATCCATAAGTTCTAATAATTGTTCTTCAATGGATTCTTTTTCTTTTTGATGTTTAATAAGACCTGCAGTGTCAGTTCCATTCTTAGGATCATTGAGCCATTCGTCTATTTCTGTAGCTTTTGCTTCTAATTTCTCGATTTCTGACTCAACCTTTTCCAATTCCTTTGCAAGTCGCTTGGCATTAGCAGCAGCTGCCTTCTGTGCTTTATAATCAAGCGCTGCCTGTTCGTTCTTGGCTGTATTGTTAGCTATAGCGATATTAGATGTTAATGCAGAATCAGCAGTTAGTTGCTCGCGCTTTTCCACATAGTAATCATAATCACCAAGATATTCGGTAAGAACGTTGCTTCTTAGATCAAGTATTCTGTCAGCAGTACGATTGATGAAGTAACGGTCGTGGCTTACATAGAGAACGGTGCCGGTATAATTATTAATAGCATCTTCCAGGATCTCCTTGGATGTAATATCCAGATGGTTCGTAGGCTCATCGAGGATAAGGAAGTTAGCTTCGGAAAGCATCAGCTTGGCAAGCGATACACGTCCCTTCTCACCACCGGATAAGGATTTAATCTGTTTGAAGACATCTTCGGCAGTAAAAAGGAATGCTGCAAGAACATTACGAATCTCAGTGTTGGTGAGGGTTGGATATTCATCGCTTATTTCCTCGAATATAGTCTTATCATCGTGTAGTACATGATGTTCCTGATCATAGTATCCAATAGTTACATTGGCTCCAAGCTTAATATGTCCTGCTTCAGCTTCAACCAGACCATTAAGTATCTTAAGAATAGTAGTCTTACCCGTTCCATTATCACCGATAATAGCCACATGGTCGCCCTTCCTTAGAGCGAATGACAGATCTTCGAATAATGTAGAAGAGTAGGACTTGGTTAAGCCCTCGACATTTAATACTTCATTGCCACTCTCAATACGAGGAGAGAGTACAATCTGCATCTTATCATTAATCTCAGTTGGCTTATCAATGAGCTCTACCTTGTCAAGCATATGCTGTCTTGAATCCGCGCGCTTGATAGATTTCTCGCGGTTAAAGGAACGAAGCTTCTCGATTACTTCCTGCTGATGCTTGATATCACGCTGCTGATTAAGGTATGCATTAAGTGCTGTAACTCTTAATACTTCCTTCTTGGCTGCATAATCAGAATAATTACCAGTAAAGCTGGTCATATGACCATTATCAAGCTCAATAACATGGTCAACTACACGATCAAGGAAATATCTGTCATGTGAGACGATAAGTACTGTACCCTTGTAATTAAGAAGATAATTCTCTAACCATACAATGGAACTCATATCCAGATGGTTAGTAGGCTCATCCAAGATAATCATATCCGGTGAACCGACTAAGAGCTTGGCTAAAGCGACACGGGTCTTCTGACCTCCGGAGAGATGGGATACTTTATGTGAGAAATCATCCTCTGCGAATCCAAGTCCCTTAAGAGTGCCACTCACTTCGCTTGCTATCTGATATCCACCACGTCTTTCGAACGAGTCCTGAAGGGAATGATATCTATGCATGAGCTCATCAAGTTCATTGCCAGACATGTTACCCATCTGAGATTCCATATCACGTAAGCTCTGTTCGTCATTAAGTAAATCCTGCTTAACCTGGATGACTTCCTCGTAGATGGAATTGTCACTATCAATAATAGCATTCTGTGGAAGATATCCAACTGTTGCGCCCTTGGATAATGTTACCATTCCATCATCTGGAGCAAGCTCACCCATTATGATACGCAGAAGAGTAGTCTTACCTGAGCCATTAATGCCGACTAATGCAGTTTTCTCATACTCATTGAGATGAAAGCTGACATTTTTCAGTACATGATTATCTATGAAGGTTTTATCTATATTGTTAACAGACAGAATCATTATATTTACTTCCTGTTTAATACTAAATCTTGTATATGTTACGAAATTAACGCTCCATCAGTATACCATATATTGGCAAAATGTTATATAATTAGAGTAATTGTTAATATTTTGTCTATATGAACATTTTATATAGTGAGGTAATAATACTATGCTGATTAATACTAATAAGAACATTCTCATTGTTGGACTTGGACTTATAGGCGGAAGCTATGCCAAGGCACTTCATAAGACTGGATTCAAGGTTAATGCAATAGATAATAAGGAATCATCAATTGAGTATGCACTTAAGGAAGGCTTTATTGATGCAGGTGCAGCAACACCTGATGCTAAGCTTATAGGCGATGCCGATATCATCGTATTCGCTCTTTATCCAAGACTTTTCAAGCAGTGGATTAGTGAATATCAGCATTTTATTAAGTCTGGGGCATACATCACTGATGTTACCGGTGTTAAGACATGCATAGTAGATGATATACAGAGCATTCTTCGTGATGATGTAGAGTTCATATCCGGTCATCCAATGGCTGGTCGCGAGTCTTCTGGTGTAGAGAATAGTGATGACAAGGTATTCTATGGTGCTAACTTTATCATTGTTCCAACAGATAAGAATACTCCTGAAGGAATTGATGTATGCAGAGAGCTTGCTCTTATTATGAGATTTGGCAAGATATCTGTTCTTAGTCCAGAAGAGCATGATGAGATGATTGGTTTTGTATCACAGCTTACCCACTGTATAGCAGTCAGTCTTATGAATTGTTCTGATAATGAACATCTTGTTGACTATGTTGGAGATTCATTCAGAGACTTAACAAGAATTGCCAAGATTAATGAGAATATGTGGTCCGAGCTTTTTATGCTTAATAAGAAGAGCCTGCTTAAGGAGATGGACCAGTTCATAGCTGAGATCACTAATTTCAGGAACATGATTGAAAATGATGATGTTGATGGCATGAAGAGTAAGATGATTAATTCTACTAAGAGAAGGGCTCTTTTTGATAAGAAGTAGTTAAGGATATATTAGTCGTGGTATAATAGATAGGTTGCAGTAATATGCGATAATCGGAGGGGAATTAGTGTACGAGAAGAATATCTCACAAGCCGTTATTAGCAGGCTTCCAAGATACTACAGATATCTGGGCGATCTTAAGGATGAACAGGTTGAGAGAATTTCAAGTCATGAGCTGTCTGTAATGATGAATGTTACAGCCAGTCAGATAAGACAGGACTTCAATAATTTCGGTGGTTTTGGTCAGCAGGGATATGGCTACAATGTTAATTATTTATATGATGAGATAGGCAAGATTCTTGGACTTCATGAAGATCATCGAATGGTTATTGTTGGTGCCGGTAACCTTGGAAGGGCACTTATTAACTATGGTAATTATGAGAGCAGAGGCTTTATCTTCGAGGGAATTTTCGACAATAATCCAGACATAATTGGTAAAAAAGTCGGAGAACTGACTGTAATGCCGATGAGCGATATTGAGAAGTTCATACTGGCTAATAAGATTGATATTGTTGTAATTGCAATTCCTAAGACTGGAGCAGTTGAGGTTGCTGACAGAGTTGTTAAGTGTGGAATAAGAGCGATATGGAACTTCGCACATACAGATCTTAATGTACCTAAGGGTGTTGTAGTTGAGAATGTTCATCTTAGCGACAGTCTTATGAAGTTAAGCTATACACTTACTGTTAATTAAAATAATTGGTGGCATTATGAGTAAAGAAGACGAGAAACTACGTAAAGCCGTTGAAAGCAGAAGAATCCCTATCGTAACACTTGATAATAAGTGGCATAAGATATGGAGTATGATAGAGAAGCCTTCAGATGTTGCTAAGAACGAAGCAGCAATGAATGATCTTCTTAGAAAACAGGGACGTCTTACAACCGAGTCCAAAGATATTAAAAAGCTGAAGAAGAAGCTTATGGATGAGATCGTTAATCTTATGGATGATGAGGCATCTTCTGGTGATAAGGTTAATGAGAATAAGCGCCTTATCGAAGAGTGTAATCAGAAGTTAGAGGATTATGATAATAAGCTTGCTGAACTTCCAGATGAAATAATGGAGATTAACCGCGAGATTATGTACTCGACCATGGAGCAGTGTTATCATGCGCTTCATATTAACGAGAAGGATATTGATGAACTCGCCAAATGGATAGATGGTATTCGAATCGAGCTCAAGAAGAATGTTGTAAGAAAGCAGGAGAAAGAGATTCAGAATGCTGTTATGTATTCATATATGAATGATGTCTTTGGAGCGGATGTGGTTGATCTGTTTGATATGAGCTACAATCCTCTCGAGAAGATGATTAAGCTTAAAGAGTTAAAGGCTGAACAGAAGGCAAAGGAAGGCAACGAATAGTACTTAGAGGTGTAATGATGAGAGAATATTTACTGTCTCAGGAAGAGATGATGAGATATGACTCGAATACAATTAATAAAATCGGTATGCCAGCCCAGGTTCTGATGGAACGTGCGGCTAATGCTGTTGTTCGTTATATTCTTAATGAATTTCCTAACAATAAGAAATCAGTTCTTGTTGTAGCCGGTAATGGTAACAATGGCGGTGATGGAGTAGCCATAGCCAGAATTCTTCGTGAATATAATTATGATGTTGTGCTATTAATGGCAGTTGATGAAGATGAGTTCTCAACTGTTATTAAGACTCAGGTATCTATTGCTAAGAATTATAGTGTTCCAATTATCTATGAACTGGATAATCGTGAATATGATATTATCGTTGATGCAATATTCGGTATTGGTCTTAACAGAAGTATTGCTGGTGATTATTCGAAGCTTATTAAGAAGCTTAACAGCAAGCGTGGATATAAGATAAGTGTTGATATCCCTTCTGGTATTGACTGCAATACTGGTGAGATATTAGGAACTGCATTTATGGCCGATACCACAGTTACATTCGGTTTTTACAAAAGAGGACAGTTCCTTAACGAAGGCCCAACACATTGTGGATATATGGTAAGAGCCAATATCGGTATTAATGAGCATTCATTCTATGGTAAAGAGCCTGAGATGTTCATGTATATGTATGATGACAATCATAATGGCAAGATTGACATTGGACGTAATCCGATGGGTAATAAGGGTACTTTTGGTAAGGTTCTTATCATTGCAGGTCGTGAAGATATGTCAGGTGCATGCGTATTAGCGGCTAAGGCGGCACTTCGTTCTGGCTGTGGAATGGTAGCTCTCCTTACTGAAGAAGCGAACCGTAATATTATGATAGCTGCGCTTCCAGAGTGTATTGTACATACCTATAAGGATGCTGATGATATATCTGAAGCTTTTGCAAAGGGTGAAGAGTGGGCTGATGCTATTGCTGTTGGTCCTGGAATCAGTATTGATGATATTGGATTATCCCTTGTTAAGCATGCAATATTTAAGAGCAAGAAGCCTTTGATTATTGATGCTGATGCAATTAACATACTTTCAAGGAATAAGAGACTTAAGGCACAGTTTGTAGATCTTCAGGGTAATGAAGATACAAGAAGAACAGTTATTTTCACTCCTCATATGAAGGAGTTCGCAAGACTGTCTGAGAAGTCAATGGATGACATTAAAGAGAATAAGGCAGCTATATGCCAGTCATTCTCCAGACAGTATCACAGTATTATTGCTCTTAAGGATGCATATACCGTTGTATGCGAGGATGATAACGTATATATCAATATCATCAGTAATGATGCGATGGCTACAGCCGGAAGCGGTGATGTGTTAACAGGTCTTATGTGTTCACTGTTATCACAGTACATTAAGAAGGATATATTCCTCGAATCACCTGATTCGACTAAGGAGGATGCAGCATTCCTTGCCGCTGTTATGGCAGTATTTGTTCATAGCAGGTCAGGAATCAAGGCGTCTGAGATGAATGGCAGATCATATATGATTGCCAGTGATGTAATAGAGAGGTTCAGTGAGGTATTAGTATAGTCATGAATATTAATTATGACAGAGTATATGCTGGTATAGAGCTTGACAATGTTAGATATAATCTTGACCAGATTGCTTCAAGATTAGCCGATGGAACTAAGATTATTGGTGTTATTAAGACAGATGGCTATGGTCATGGTGCACTTCCAATAGCCAAGGAGCTTGAGACACTGGATTATGTTCATGGATATGGCGTTGCGACTGCTGAAGAAGCACTGATGCTTAAGAATAATGGTATTCGTAAGCCGATAATTATTATTGGTTATTCCTTCCCGTCGTCTTATGAGGAGATGATGGTAAGAAGTGTTAGACTCACGGTATTCCGCGAGGATATGCTTGAGGAGCTTGATAAGCTTGCAAGCAGGCTCGGCCTTATATGTAATGTTCATATCAAGGTAGATACAGGTATGAGCCGTATTGGAATCTTCCCTGATGATTCAGGAATTGAATTCGTCCGGAAGGCTCTTACATATAAGCATCTTAAGTTAGAAGGAATATTTACGCATCTGGCAAGAGCCGATGAGTCTGACAAGCAATATGCCGATGCACAGTTTAAACGTTTTGATACTTTCGTTAAGAGAATTAAGGATGAGTTATCATACGAATTTGAACTTGTTCATCTGGCAAACAGTGCTGCAATTATAGATATGCCGGCCACTAATTATGATCTTGTCCGGGCTGGTATTATTATGTATGGTATGTGGCCAAGTGAAGAGGTAAGTAAGGATGTTATAGACCTTAAGCCATTACTTTCATTAAGATCACATATTACATTTATTAAGACAGTTCCTAAAGGCACACAGATTAGTTATGGCGGAACATATATAACTGATAAGGATACTGTGATTGCCACAGTGCCTGTCGGATATGGCGATGGATATCCAAGATCATTATCTGGTAAGGGGTATGTAATTGTCAGAGGGAAAAAGGTACCAATACTTGGAAGGGTCTGCATGGATCAGTTCATGATAGATGTTAGCCAGGTTGAGGATATAAAAGAAGGCGATGAAGTTACTTTGATTGGTAGAGATGGTGATGAGACCATCACTATGGAAGATCTTATGCATTGGTCAGGAATGCTTAATTATGAGCTTGCCTGCATCATTGGTAAGAGAGTTCCAAGAGTATATACCAAGTGTGGAGAGATTCTATATACAAGGGATTTCTTCCGGGATGCGCCATTAAATGTACAGAGATAATATTAAAAAGGAGTAAAAATATGTCAGGACATTCAAAATTTGCAAACATTAAGCACAAAAAGGAAAAGAACGATGCTGCAAAGGGTAAAATCTTTACTATGTTTGGTAGAGAAATTGCCGTAGCTGTTAAGGAGGGTGGTCCAGATCCAGCCAATAACTTCAAGCTCGCTCAGGTTGTAGCTAAGGCTAAGGCTAACAACATGCCTAATGATACAACCGACAGAGGTATTAAGAAGGCTGCTGGTGAAATCGGCAGTGTTAATTACGAGAATATTACATACGAAGGATATGGCCCAAGTGGTACAGCTATTATCGTTAAGACTCTTACAGATAATAAGAACAGAACAGCTGCTAATGTTCGTTCTGCATTCACTAAGGGTAACGGAAGCATTGGTACACCAGGCTGTGTTAGCTTTATGTTCGATGAGAAGGGACAGATTATCATCGCCAAGGAAGACTGCGATGTGGATGCAGATGACCTTATGATGTTAGTTTTAGATGCTGGAGCAGATGACTTCAATGAGGAAGAAGATTCCTACGAGGTACTTACAGCTCCTGATGCATTTTCTGCTGTTAGAGAGGCACTCGAGGCTGAAAAGATTGAGATGGCTTCTGCGGAGGTTACTATGATTCCTCAGAATTACGTTGAACTTTCTGATGAGGAAGATTTGAAGTGTATACAGAGAATCCTAGATTTATTAGATGAGGATGATGATGTACAGGATGTATATCACAATTGGGATGAATAGTGATTTTGCGTAGCAAAATTACTATAACGAAAACTCACAAACGAAGTGTGAGTTTGAGTGATTCTCAGCCAACTAGACTATAAATTGTGAGTTTGAGTGATTCTCAGCCAACAAGATTACTATAGTATGAATTAATATTATAAGGAGAAGGAAAATGAACAAGGTTTTATTTGCTGCATCAGAGTGTGTGCCTTTTATTAAAACGGGTGGTTTAGCTGACGTTTGTGGGGCTCTTCCTAAAGAGTTTGACGCTGAGATTTGGGATGTAAGAGTAGTTATTCCCTATTATCAGTGTATTAAACAGGAGCTTAGAGAAAAGTGTGAGTATGTTACTAACTTCTATATGTCAATGGGTAGCATGCTCCCTGATAAGTA
>JAZLFL010000070.1:0-2953 GCA_045615825.1 Lachnospiraceae bacterium | reverse complement strand
TCCACGCCCAATGATGGGAATCGAATCATGTGGAATGTTGTTGTCTGCAATTCATTATGAAAATGGCGAAGAAAAGCTTCATCTTGTTATGCTTGATGACGCTATTCCAGCTGGAGCAAAATTATATTAATAGTTCTTTTTGCATTCATGTATCTCATAATATGGCAGACTAAATTCTTATTGAACAAACTTATAAAGGAGAAGAAATGACGATAAGAAAAAGCGAGGGAATCGGGTAACCGGTTCCCTTTTTTGTGCCATGAGTTCAATTGACAAGATACCCACAGGGGGTATATACTACGTATTGAGAAATACCCATGAGGGGTATACATTTAACATGGAGGATATGAGATGGCAGAAGAGAATATTTTGATAGAGAATAATGATAATATGTGTCCTTGCTGTTCGGGCAAGCATAAGGTAAGAGCAGATAAGGAATATAAGGATCTAATTAACCGCCTGAAGCGAATCGAAGGTCAGGTCAGAGGCGTTGAGGGAATGCTGGAGAAGGATGCATACTGTACGGATATACTAATCCAGGTATCAGCGATCACATCAGCACTCAACAGCTTTAATAAGGCTTTACTTGCTGGTCACATCAGGACATGCGTGGCAGATAATATCAGACAGGGGAATGATGATGTAATTGATGAGCTTGTGAACACTATGCAGAAGCTCATGAAGTAGGAGGTAGTATGGAACAATACAATGTAACAGGAATGAGCTGTGCTGCCTGTCAGGCAAGAGTGGAGAAGGCAGTAAGTGCACTGGAAGGTGTAGAGAGCTGCGCAGTTAGTTTGCTAACTAATTCCATGGGAGTGGAGGGCGATGTAGCTCCGACACTTGTTATTGCAGCTGTAGAGGCGGCAGGATATGGTGCATCATTAAAGAACGCAAGCAGTTCCAATGGGAAAAGTGTAGGCGACTCAGTTGACGACTCTTTTAAAGATACAGAGACACCTAAGATGAGACAGAGGTTAATAGCTTCAGTCATACTTCTGATCCCGCTTATGTATGTCTCCATGGGGCATATGCTTTGGGACTGGCCACTTCCAGGATTCTTAGATGGTAATCATGTGGCAATGGGATTATATCAGCTTCTCATTGCAGGTTTTATAATGGTGATTAATCAGAAGTTCTTTGTGAATGGTTTCAAGGGGCTGATGCACAGATCGCCTAACATGGATACGCTGGTTGCGCTTGGTGCAGCAGCAGCATTTGGATATAGTGTTGTGGCACTCTTTGCAATGAGTAAGGCTGTGATGAATGGGAATACTGACCAGGTAATGTACTATATGGATCAGTTCTATTTTGAGTCGGCAGCGACGATTCTTACACTTATCACAGTTGGAAAAATGTTAGAGGCCAGGTCTAAGGGTAAGACTACCAATGCACTAAAGTCACTTATGAAGCTTTCACCAAAGACAGCTGTCATTATGGTAGATGGATCAGAGCAGACAGTTCCAATCGAAACAGTTAAGGTTGGGGATAAATTCGTTGTCAGACCTGGAGAAAGTGTTCCTGTTGATGGAGTTGTCATTACAGGTGAGAGTGCTGTTAATGAATCTGCACTTACTGGAGAAAGTGTTCCGGTAGAGAAATATCCGGGTGATATGGTATCAGCAGCCACCATCAATACCTCAGGCCATATGGTGTGTGAGGCTACAAGGGTAGGTGAAGATACAACACTTGCCGGTATTATTAAAATGGTTAGCGATGCAGCAGCTACCAAGGCTCCAATTGCTAAGATTGCAGATAAGGTTTCGGGTGTGTTTGTACCTGCTGTAATACTTATAGCAGCTATCACCTTTGTGGTCTGGTTAATAGTTGGAGCGGATGTTGGATACTCAATAGCAAGAGCGGTTTCCGTACTGGTAATCAGCTGCCCATGTGCGCTTGGACTGGCGACCCCGGTTGCCATTATGGTAGGCAATGGTGTAGGAGCCAAGTCAGGAATACTGTTTAAGACTGCAGCATCCCTTGAACAGGCGGGTAAGACTAAGATTGTTGTACTGGATAAGACAGGAACAATTACTACCGGACAGATGAAGGTTGCTGAGATTGTTACTGCGACTGGAGTTAACGAAGAAGAATTGCTCAAATGTGCAATGGCGCTTGAGAGTAAGAGTGAGCACCCTATTTCCAAGGCTGTTACCGAATATGCTACCGAGAAGGGAATAGCAGCAGAGGAAACAGATGAATTTGAGATTCTGTCTGGAAATGGTCTCAGAGCCACACTTGGAGGCGAGCTGATAGCGGGTGGGAACTTACAGTATATAAGTTCATTCGTAGATGCTATTCCGGATGAAATCAATAAGATAATAGAGAAGAATGCAACATTAGGAAGAACGCCTATTCTTTTTGCCAAAGAGAAGAAGCTGCTTGGTATGATTGCCATCGCAGATATGCTGAAATCAGATTCGAAAGAGGCCATTGAAGAACTGAAGCAGTTAGGCCTTCATGTGGTAATGCTTACCGGGGATAATGAGATTACAGCGAACGCAATTGCGAAGGAAGCCGGTGTGGATGAAGTGGTAGCTTCAGTCAAACCGGATGGTAAGGAAGCGGTTGTTAGGAAACTAATGGAAGATGGCGCTGTAACGATGGTTGGTGATGGAATTAATGATGCGCCGGCGCTTACATCAGCCAATCTTGGAATCGCAATAGGTGCGGGTACGGATATTGCGATTGACGCGGCAGATGTTGTACTTATGAAGAACAGCATCAGGGATGTGGCTGCAGCAATTCGTATTTCGAGGTGTACCTTGAGAAACATTCATGAAAATTTATTTTGGGCATTTTTCTACAACTGCCTTGGTATTCCACTTGCAGCAGGATGCTATGTTAAAGCCTTTGGGTGGACACTTAATCCGATGTTTGGAGCTGCTGCTATGGGATTATCAAGCTTCTGCGTAGTGACTAATGCCTTAAGATTAAATCTAATTAAGCCGTA
>JAZLFL010000069.1:0-4338 GCA_045615825.1 Lachnospiraceae bacterium | reverse complement strand
AATGTGCGACCTTATGACGGAATGCCAGAGGCTATTGAAGCTCTGAAGGCTAAGGGCCTCAAGCTTGCCGTATTATCAAATAAGCCACACCCTCAGACAATTGAGGTAGTGCATAAGCTATATGGCGATGTCTTCGATTATATCCAGGGTAATACTCCTGAGATTAACCGTAAGCCAAGTCCTGATGGGGCATTAATTATTGCGGATGCTCTTGGGATTGATGTATCGGAATTTCTCTACGTTGGTGATACAGCCACTGATATGCAGACGGGCAACTCAGCCGGTATGAAGACCGTTGGTGTGCTCTGGGGATATCGCACTCTTGAAGAATTAACTGAGAACAATGCGAAAGTGGTTATTAATCATCCAAATGAATTGTTAGGATGTATCTAAAGTATCCCGGGCACGTTAGTGCCCTTGCACCATTAGTGTGCCTTTTACCCATGTCCCATCCTTACACGTAAGCTTTATGATATAATAAACACTATGAATGACGAGAGATTAACCTGGAGAAAGACAACTGAAGAACTGTTATGCCATACGCCAGTCTTCGATGTTACGAAGCAGCATGAGGTGTCTGCAACAGGCATTGAGGGGGACTATATTTCAGTGTCCGCAAGGCACTGGATTGTGACAATAGCTGAACACGATGGGAAGTTTGTGCTTGTTCGTCAGTGGCGTCACGGGCAGCAGCGCATCACGACTGAGTTCCCAGGTGGAGTGGGCGAGGCAGGAGAAGACCCAGAGGTTTCAGCAGCAAGGGAACTCGAGGAAGAGACAGGCTACAGACCGGGCAGGATGACTTTGCTTGGAGTTACAAGTCCGAATCCCGCACTGTTTACCAATGAGGTATATTACTATCTTGCGGAAGATCTTACTCAGACAGGCACACAGCATCTTGATAAGGACGAGGTATTAGAATTTATCGAGCTTCCGATTGAAGAAGTTATTAGAAACTATGCAACGCCCGAGTATTCACATGCGCTCATGGGCACAGCCCTCGCACTATATATGAGGGAAAAAATGATACGAAAACTATGAACCAGAAAGTATTAACCGTATTAGAATACAACAAAATAATAGACAGGCTGGTCCACCTTGCATCCTCTCCACTTGGTAAGGAGAAGATTGCCAAGCTCCAGCCATCTTCCAATATAGAAGAGATACGGGCTAATCAGCAGGAGACTGCGGATGCGTTGGGCCGGTTATTTAAGAAGGACAAGGTATCGTTTGGCGCCAATAAGCCAATCGGCAGAAGCTTAAGATCCTTAGAGATAGGAGCAACTCTGTCCATAACAGAACTTTTAACCATAGCAGAATTCCTTGATAATGTTAACAGAATCAAGGCCTATGGCAGACCGGACAGATCGGATGCCCCGGCGGATTCGCTCACACCTATGTTTGAAGAGCTTGCGCCATATACTACCATCTCTGAGGAGATTCACAGATGTATCTTATCTGAGGATGAGATTGCAGATGATGCCAGCACTAATCTTAAGCACATCAGACGAAATATCGCGCTTGCCAATGAGAAGATCAGAACACAGCTTAACAGCATGTTAAATGGCCAGTACAGGAATTATCTTCAGGACGCGGTTATTACACAGCGTGGTGGCAGATACTGTATTCCTGTTAAGGCAGAGGCCAAGAATATGGTGCCCGGCATGATTCACGACCAGTCATCAACCGGTTCCACAGTTTTCGTTGAGCCACAGGCAGTTGTTAATCTTAATAACCAGATCAGGGAGCTTCAACTCGAGGAGGAGAAGGAGATTGAGGTGATCCTTGGCACGCTTAGTGCGCAGATTGCTCCTGAGAGCCCTGCAATTGCCAACAATCAGAAGCTTATGACAAGACTTGATGTGATCTTTGCCAAGGGTATGCTTGCGATGGAGCAGAATGCCACCATGCCGATCTTCAACGAGGACCACATCATCAACATACGTAAGGGCCGCCACCCGCTGCTTGATCCTAAGAAGGTGGTGCCTATTGATATAAGACTTGGCGATGAGTTCGACTTACTCGTTGTTACAGGTCCTAATACAGGTGGTAAAACTGTATCCCTTAAGACTGTTGGCTTACTGACACTCATGGGACAGGCGGGGTTGCATATCCCGGCGTTAGACAGGACAGTCTTATCAGTTTTTACCAAAGTATACGCAGACATCGGTGATGAGCAGAGTATCGAGCAGAGTTTATCCACCTTCTCATCACATATGAAGAATATCGTGGCAATTCTTAAGAATGCGGATGCCAACAGCTTATGCTTATTCGATGAGCTTGGCGCGGGAACTGACCCGACAGAGGGTGCCGCACTCGCAATAGCAATCCTTGATTACCTTCATAAGAAGGGTGTAAGGGCGATGGCCACAACCCATTATTCGGAGCTTAAGGTATATGCGCTCTCAACTCCTCATGTGGAGAATGCATGCTGCGAGTTCGATGTGGAGACACTCTCGCCAACCTACAGACTGTTAATCGGTATCCCTGGTAAGAGTAATGCGTTTGCGATATCAAAGCGCCTTGGACTCAGGGAGGATATCATAGAGGAGGCGAAGCTTCATATCACAGAGGATAAGGAGAGCTTCGAGGATCTTATCACAGATCTTGAGAACAGCCGCCGCACGATTGAGAAGGAACGCGAGCAGATTGCTGAATATAAGTCCAGGATTAAGCAGCATCAGGATGCGCTGGAGAAGAAGAGGGATAAGATTGATGATTCCCGTGAGGAGATACTCCGTAAGGCCAGGGAAGAGGCTGCAGATATCTTAAGGGAGGCCAAGGATGTGGCGGATGAGACCATTCGTACCTTCCAGAAGGCTGGTCCCGGAGCTTCCATGAAGGATCTTGAGAAGGCCAGGGATAATATCCGTAATAAGCAGAAGGATAACTCAAGCAAGATGGCTGTTAAGGCTGATGACAAGCCACGTAAGCAGCTTAAGGCATCGGATCTTAAGCTTGGAGATGATGTGAAGATTCTCTCCATGGGACTTAAGGGTACAGTAAGCTCACTGCCTGATGACAAGGGCAATATGTTCGTCCAGTGTGGTATTATGAAGTCCAAGGTTAATATTAAGGACATCGTACTTATCGCTGAGGCGCCACTGCTTCCTAAGAAGGGCGTTGTTAATAAGAATAAGAGTGAAGCCAGCAAGATTAAGATGAGCAAGTCTTACTCGGTTTCATCAGAGATTAATCTTCTTGGCAAGACTGTTGATGAGGCACTGTATGAGCTTGATAAGTATCTTGATGATGCATATCTGGCACACATTCCATCTGTCAGAATCGTACACGGCAAGGGAACGGGTGCATTAAGGCAGGCGGTTCAGAGCAAGCTTCGCAAGACCAAGTATATTCAGAGCTTCCGCCAGGG
Organism: Lachnospiraceae bacterium; assembly: GCA_045615825.1. Classification (GTDB taxonomy): domain Bacteria; phylum Bacillota; class Clostridia; order Lachnospirales; family Lachnospiraceae; genus Colinaster. Next base: position 965 of record JAZLFL010000069.1, on the reverse strand, counting down.
TGAGTTCGGCGAGGGAGATGCAGGAGTAACGATAGCAGTCTTTAAGGAATAGAGGATAGAAAATGGCAACTAAGCAGAAAATAATGATTGTAGATGATGACAACAATATAGCAGAGCTTATTAGTCTGTATCTGACTAAGGAATGCTTCGAGACAGAGATATTCGGTGATGGCGAGTCAGCACTTAGCGGCTTTGATACCTTTGCACCTAACTTAATCCTGCTTGATCTTATGCTTCCCGGCATTGACGGTTATCAGGTATGCCGTGAGATAAGAAGCAAGAGCAACACTCCTATTATCATGCTCTCTGCCAAGGGTGAGGTATTCGATAAGGTACTTGGCCTTGAGCTTGGCGCAGATGACTATATGGAGAAGCCTTTCGATACCAAGGAACTTGTAGCAAGAGTTAAGGCAGTGCTTCGCCGCTTCAAGCCGGCTCAGGAGACTGTAACCGAGCAGACGATTAAGAGCGTATCCTATCCGGATCTTGAGATTAACCTTACCAACTACTCAGTTCTCTATGCGGGCAAGAGCGTTGATATGCCACCTAAGGAGCTTGAGCTTTTGTTCTTCTTAGCATCATCGCCTAACCATGTATTTACAAGAGAGCAGCTCTTAGACCAGATCTGGGGCTATGAATATATCGGCGACACAAGGACCGTTGACGTACACATTAAGAGACTTAGAGAGAAGCTCGGCGACCACGAGGCATGGCGCCTTGCGACCATCTGGGGTATCGGCTACAAATTCGAGGTATTAGGCTAATAATGAGGAAGACGCTGTATGTTAAGTTCATATTGGCATATTTAATCTTCGGTGTTTTCGGATTCATCATGGTGGCGACCTTCGTGTCCAACATGACCATGGAGCAGTTAATTAGGGAAAAGAGCGAGGCACTGTATAATGAGGCAACTCTGATTGCTGACACCTATGCGGCCGACCTGTATAATAACGCGACATCCCTTG
>JAZLFL010000068.1:0-2552 GCA_045615825.1 Lachnospiraceae bacterium | reverse complement strand
CCTTGATAAGGTTGCCGAATCACAGCTTACATATACAATACGCTTAGGGCCCATCTGAAGCATGGTACTAAGGCAGGCCTCATCACAGCCCTTACGTGGAGGATCGACAACAATCACATCAGGAGTAAGCATACCTGATGCATCACCATTACCACTCTCCTTCTCATAGAACTCTGGTAATACCTCCTCAGCCTTACCAACGAAGAAGGTCGCATTTTCAATTCCATTAGCCTTTGCATTAATTCTCGCATCCTCAATGGCCTGAGGAATAATCTCAACACCGTATACCTGCTTAGCCTTCTTAGCAAGGAACAGTGAGATGGTACCAATTCCACAGTACAGATCCCATACGGACTCATTACCAGTAAGTGCCGCATAATCAAGCGCTAACGAATACAGTCTCTCCGTCTGCTTTGGATTAACCTGATAGAAAGAAAGTGGCGAGATCGCATAAGTAATACCCTCATCACTCACCTTAAATCCATCATTAACATCGCACATATGAATAGTGTCACGAATTACCGGTTCACCCCAGAGAGTATGAATCTCTGTACCCATAATCACATTAGTCTTATCATTATTAATGCTGACAGATATACTGGTCATACCAGGAATCTTATTTAAAGCTGCTAACAGTTCGCCCTGCTCCGGGATGAACTCACGAACACCAGAACTGTAAGTCGCAGAATTTTTTCCCATATAATTAATAACCATGCACACCATAAGCTCACCCGTCGTAAAGCCCTTACGGATGAGTACATGACGCATAAGCCCCTTGCCGGTAGTCTCGTCGTAGGCCGGAATGTGATGCTTCTTCATGTGGTCAAGTATGGTCTCAAGAATCACCTGATTGTCCTTAACACCAAGGGCGCAGTCGGTGTTGGCGATGATATTATGCGTATGGCCTGCGTAGAAGCCAGTTATCACATTGCCATTCTTGTCCGTTCCGAACGGGAACTGCGCCTTGCCCCTGTAGTGGTACGGATCATCCATCCCAACGATCGGCTCCATCACACGCTCCAGCTCTTCTTCGGAAAAATGGCCGATTCTAAGCAGATTGTTCCTGACCTTGTCTGCCTTGAACTTAAGCTGACTATCATAACCCAGCGCCTGAATCTGACAGCCACCGCAGGACCTCGCGAACTCACACCTCGGTGTAACGCGAAATGGAGAAGGGGTAATAACCTTCTCCAGACGTGCATAGGCGTAATTCTTCTTGGCCTTCATTATTTTGGCTTCGACTGTGTCACCTGGGACTGCATCCTTGATGAACAGTGTATAACCATCTATTTTGCCGATACCCTCTCCGTCGATGCCGGCATCAGTGATTGATACAGTTAATCTGTCGTCTTTCTTGTACATTAAATGATTGTTCCTCTTACATTAGACTCAAGCAGCTTGTTATAGCCCTGCCAGCTGTTAGGATCCTGGCTTGCCTCAAGTAATTCTGTGAAGGTCTCCATCTTGGCATCAAGATTGTCGGCAAAGCTCAGTGCCACTGCCTCAATAAGTGCCGGCTTCTTAGGAGAACCATATTCAAGCTCACCATGGTGTGATAAGATACAGTGCTTAAGCTCGTTAGCAAGTACTACAGGGAAGCCTTCAATCTCCTTAATCTTCTCGCTAATCATCTCAGAACCTACAACTATATGACCAATGAGATTGCCCTCATCAGAGTAATCGTTCTCTGGGAAAGCTGTAATCTCTCTCGTTTTTCCCATATCATGACAGATTGCTGCCGTCACAAGTAAGTCTCTGTTAAGACGGGGATACTGAAGCGCGAAGAACTCACAGTTCTTGGCAACAGAGAGTGTGTGCTCCACAAGTCCGCCCACAAAGGCATGATGAACACTCTTGGCAGCTGATGAGAACTTAAAGGTCTTAATGAAAAGTGTATCCTTAACAAAGAACTCCTCTAAAAGCTGCTTAAGATATGGATTCTCAGTTCTGTTAATAATTGTCAGAAGCTCACCATACATCTCGTCGATATTCTTCTTGCTGATTGGAAGGTAGTCTGCAGGATTATACTCGCCCTCGTCGGCCTTCCTTGCGCGCTTAATATTAATCTGGAGCGCACCGTTGAAGCTTGTGACATCACCCATGATATCAACATAATCCCTGTCATCGAATTCACCGATTCCGCCACTGTTAGGGTCCCAGACCTTGGCGTCAAGTCCACCTGTCTTATCCTGAAGGGCCACATTCCAGTACTCCTTGCCATTCTTAGTTACGGCACTGGTGCGGTATTTCACGAGATATACGCCACTTATCCGATCGCCTTCCTTATACTCTCTTAAATATTTCATAGTTCCTCTTTCTAAGCGCACGCAGCGCGGTAGTTTTATTCGAATGCCTCGAGGGTTACCTCGAACTCAAGCTCAGTATAATCATCACCTGACTGACGCATTACCTTCACTTTAACCGTGTTATCTGGTGACTTCTCTGATAAGAAATCAATAATCTGTGAGAATCTGCTTATCTGATATTCGCCGATATCAACGATTATATCTCCACTCTGGATTCCGGATCTCATGGCCGGTGAACCCATTACA
>JAZLFL010000067.1:0-5774 GCA_045615825.1 Lachnospiraceae bacterium | reverse complement strand
ATTAATACCAACATCATCCCTTGCCGCAACCACTATAACAGCATTCGCCATTATAACATCAGGCTTATACCAGTCTTCCAGCTGCATTAGCGAATCGGCGCCAATAATAAGATAATAGGAAACGTCTGGATTGGCCTCTTTAAGCGCAAGTAATGTCTCATAGGTATATGAATTGCCCGGACGATCAATCTCAATCCTGGACACATTAATATTGTCATTATCAGCCACAGCAATCTTAGTCATCTCGTAACGATCTAGCTTATCTATAACTGTATTATCCTTGAAATGCGATACACCTGTTGGTATTATAAGCACTTCATCCAATCCAAGATCAGAATAAGCCCTTTCTGCCAGCATAAGATGTCCATTATGTACAGGACTGAATGTACCACCAAATATACCTACTTTTCTCATATTATGCCTCTAGTCACCTGACTGTCCATTATGCCTTAGGCAACAGAATCTTAGGATTATCCTTGTTAGCCTTGTATAATACGATTTTCTTACCAATAACCTGCACTACCTGCGATCCAGTTCTCTCAGCTATAACCTGAGCAATCTCCTTAGGATCATCAAGACAGTTCTTAAGCACGCTGATCTTAAGAAGTTCCTTAGTATTGAAAGCCTCTCTTATTGCCTCAACATACTCTGGAGTCACACTGCCCTTACCAACCTGAAAAATTGGATCAATATTCATTGCAAGTCCCTTAAGATAGGATCTCTGCTTACTAGTCATTTTAACACCTCAATTACTTATAATAGTCGAAGGCAAGATCATACATTCTTACTGTATCTCCGTCTTCAATACCCATCTTCTCAAGTTCCTCTAAGATACCATTCTCCTTAAGGAACTTCTGAAAGAATACAAATCCACGCTCACTCTCAAGATTGGTATAGCCAAGCATCTTCTCAATACGTGGACCTTCAACAACATATTCGTCTTCCTTCTCATCATATTCGATGCTGTATGGCTCACTCGAATCGATCATAAGCTCTGGAAAGTACTCCTGCTCGAATATAACCGGTGTATCATCGATATTATCAAGCATCTCACGAACCTTATACAGAATCTCTCTGATACCATCATTTGAGATAGCACTCATAGGGTAAACCTGATAGCCCTGAGGTTCGAATTCAGCCTTTAACTTAGCGATGATTTCGTCCTTGTTATCAGGACACATATCAAGCTTATTAGCTGCAATAATCTGTGGTCTCAATGGAAGCTCATCATTATAAAGAGCTAATTCCTTATTAATAGCATATATATCTTCAACAGGATCCCTGCCTTCAGTACCTGCAGCATCAACTACATGTATAAGGACCTTTGTTCTCTCAACATGTCTTAAGAACTCATGTCCAAGTCCGATACCCTCAGCAGCACCCTCGATAAGTCCCGGAATATCTGCTACAACAAAGCCCTTGGCATCCTTAAGGTCTACAACTCCCAAATGAGGAGAAAGTGTTGTGAAATGATAATTAGCTATCTCAGGTCTCGCATTGGATACCTTGGTTAAGAATGTACTCTTACCTACATTAGGGAATCCAACAAGTCCTACATCAGCAATAACCTTAAGCTCTAAGGAAAGTGTTAATTCCTGTGCAGGCTGACCTGGCTGTGCATACTTAGGAGCCTGCATGGTAGATGTTGCATAATGCTGATTACCATTGCCTCCCTTGCCACCTTTAAGAAGTGTATATTCACGCATATCACCGGACATATCAACGATAACCTTACCTGTCTCAGCTTCCTTAACAACTGTTCCCTGTGGAAGCTTTAAGATGATATCCTTACCATTCTTACCACGGCAGTTCTTCTTACCGCCATCCTGTCCATGCTCTGCCTGATACTTTCTTATATGTCTGAAATCCGCTAATGTATTAACACCATCATCAACAACTAAGATAACGTCACCACCGTTACCGCCGTCGCCTCCATCCGGGCCTCCATTAGGGACATATTTCTCTCTTCTAAAGGAAACGTGTCCGTCTCCACCTTTTCCACTTCGTACATAGATTTTAGCTCTATCTGCGAACATAAATTCCTCTTTTCTTATAAGCCAATGTGACTTATCCCATCAAATAAAAGCTTTAAGCAAAAAGGCTCCAGACATTGTCCGGAGCCTAAATGTTAATAATTACTTCTCTACTGGATATACAGAAGCCTGCTTCTTGTCTCTACCTAATCTCTCGAAACGAAGAACGCCATCAACAAGTGCGAATAATGTATCGTCACCACCGCGACCTACATTAGTGCCTGGATGAATCTTTGTACCACGCTGTCTGTATAAAATGTTACCAGCCTTAACGAACTGTCCGTCAGCTCTCTTAGCTCCAAGTCTCTTGGCCTCTGAATCTCTACCGTTCTTAGTAGATCCAACACCCTTCTTATGAGCGAAGAATTGAAGGTTCATATTCATCATGGTTTTATACCTCCTGAATCTTTACTGTTACAAATTGCTCATCATACTGATCAGCAATAGCGTTAAGTCCTAATTCCATTGACTGCATTAATAGCTTAGCCTTATCTGATGGAACATCTTTGAAATACATCTTAATTGAACCACTATTCTCATCTGCCTCAAGGTCAAACCCGTCATCAGTGAACTGTTCAATACTGTTGATTGTATTAATAGTAAGTATTGAGACTGCTGCACATACGATATCTTCGCCTGCTTCAGCATATCCTGCGTGTCCTAAACACTCGAATCCCTTATACTCACCGTTTGACTTAACAATAGAAATTTCTGTCATTAAACACACCTACAAAGATTAAGCGTTGATCTTATCGATTTTAACTTCTGTGTATGCTTGTCTATGACCGTTCTTCTTATGGTAGCCAGTCTTTCTCTTATACTTGTAAACGATAACCTTCTTACCCTTACCCTGATCCATAACTGTTGCTGTAACTGTTGCATTAGCTACGTCAGCGCCAACCTTAAGGTCATCAGCCTTAACTGCTACTACCTGGTCAAATGTAATAGTACTACCTGCCTCTGCGTCGATCTTCTCTACACGGATAACATCGCCCTCAGAAACCTTGTACTGCTTACCACCTGTTGCAATAATTGCGTACATGAGGTTCTCCTCCTTATCTTAAATCTCGCTAACTATGGCGACATCACAATGACTTTAGTCATAATGACTTTGTCATTTAGACATACTTATAGCCTCGTTATGCGGCATACTCAAGTATATTAACATTACGTTTCTTATACGTCAAGTAAATTTACTTATTTTATCGAATTTTTTCGTAATAGTTCATATACAGGTCTATTACGTTTGGCACGTGTCAGTTCTACTATTCCAAGCCCTGTAATATCAATGAATTCACACTTAATATAATCAGCTGCTGCAAGCTCCTTAACCTTATCAATGAGTCTATCGGTATTATCAGAATCATCATTGATGAAGTCTACAAGAATCATTCCTGACAGATTACGAAGCTTAATCTGCCTGAATACTTCCTCCGCTGCTTCTATGTTGGTATCCAGTATATGATGCTCACTCCTATCACGAATCGACTTGGCTGTATTCACATCAATAACAGTAAGTGCCTCTGTATATTCAATGACTAAGTTGGCACCACTTTTAAGCCATATATGCTTAGATGTAATCTCATCAATAAGCGTATCTATCTTATATAGCTTATTAAGCGGATAATCGTCAATGTACGAAGATACTCTTCCCTTAACATCATCTGAGTAACCCTTCGAATCAATATAACCCATCACCTCATCGTAAATATCATCATTAGCACAGGTTATCTTATCAATCTCATCAAGACTGAATCTGTTAAAAAATGTAAGATACTCAGGCTGTCCCGAGTACAGAACGCTGAAGCAGGCTCTGGTGCTGGCTTTCGAGATGACCTCATCCTTAATATTCTTAGGAAGTCTTAACTTACCAGTAACAACAGGAGCCTTACTCTTAACAGCCCCCTTAACGAGCTGTACTAATATCTCGTCACCCTGATGCAGATCAATCTCTTTGCGATTCCTGTTAAGAACAGTAAGCGAAGCACAATCTTCAAGGCTCAGGAAACAACTTCTACCTGGAGCTATATCTACGAAGGCAGCGTTAATATTCTTAACAATATTCTTAACCTTGCCAATATAGACACTGTTTAAACGCTCTTCATCCATCGAAAATACAGACAGATCCTCTACCCTGCCATCGTTCTCATATACACAGAGCAGCTTGTCTTCATATGTAGTTATTACAATATTTGATCTGTTCATTATAATCGTTAAAAAGTCTCGCCAACTCCATCAAGTGGCACAAGCCTTGGCTTACGCTCAGAGCCCACATTAGTAAATGTGTCAATTCGTGTAACCTGAAGGTCTAACTGCTTATATGGTTCATCTGCATATGCATACAACGCTTCAAGAATCTGGGTGGATTTAATATTACCTGCACTGGATGCATCAACAAGGCATGTGAATGTATCCTCTGTCATCCTTGCATTATAGATATGAGGCTTCAAGTCTACTTCCAGAGTATTCTTCTTAGTCTCCTTGGTAATCATAATTGATTTCTTACGTAAGAATTCCTCACTTTTGTTAACTACCTTAACAGGGAATTTGGATCCATCCTTATATACAACGCTGTATGAAGCTGCAGCTATTGAAGCCATGGCATTCTTAACACCATCCGGAAGCAGAACTGCATTCTCAATCTTCATTCCAGGCACCATAACCGAATTAAGTCGGTCAATAAGATCCTTGGCACCATTATGGCTGTTAAGCTCAATATCTACATATTCTCCATCAGACTCCATACCAACACCAAGTGGCTGGGCAAAGCTCATAATCTGATGTGGAGAGAAACCTCCCGAATAAGCAATATCAACCTTTGCTCTTCTCATACACTTCTGAAAATATCTTAATATATCAAGATGGCCTATATATTTAACAGGACCATGCTTACTGAACTTAAGTCTTACCTTCATTATCTAATACCGTTAACTAATCACGTTTATCGAAACATACACCCACGCCATACTTGGCAGCACCACAGCCGTTACAGTTCTGCTTACAGTTAGGTGTTACAATGCCTTCCTTGCTTCTAAGCCATTCGCGCTTAAGGAATTCCTTATTAACACCGCAGTTAAGAATATCCCAAGGGAATATCTCATCAATATCCCTCTCTCTTGTAGTATAGAATGGAATATCAATACCACATTCATCAAAGGCTTCAAGCCACCATTCATGATGATAGGTATCTGTCCATGCATCATACAGACAGCCCTTTTTATAAGCCGTAACAATCGCCGGAGCAAGCTTCCTGTCACCACGCGCTAATATTCCTTCAAGCACTGATACATCTGTCTCATGCCAGTTATACTTAATTCTCTTTTGATTAAGCTGAGCCATAACAGAACTTCTGCATATATATGCCTTTTCAATGAACTCTTCCTTGGTAGCCTGTGGAGCCCACTGGAATGGCGTAAATGGCTTTGGTACGAAGAACGAAGTGGATGCAACAATCTGTACAGGTCCGTTCTTACGCTCTTCCTTAGGAACTGTATCGAAGAACTCTCTTGCAATCTTATCAGCAAGAATTCCAATGCCCTCAATATCCTCCTTAGTCTCGCCCGGAAGACCAAGCATGAAGTACAGCTTAACTCTTGTCCAGCCATTCTCAAAGGCCAGATGCGCACCACGGATAATATCTTCCTCAGTTAAGCCCTTATTAATAACATTTCTCATTCTCTGAGTGCCGGCTTCAGGTGCGAATGTAAGCGAACTCTTCTTAACATCCTGAACCTTACCCAT
>JAZLFL010000066.1:0-9812 GCA_045615825.1 Lachnospiraceae bacterium | reverse complement strand
CCTTCCTGTACCATGAATAATTCCATCCGGCGCCCATATCCATATATAGCGCGTTCTCTACATGCAGTTCCTTAAGCTTACTAATAAAGTCATCAAAATGCATCATCTCAATGGAATCAATTATGCATAGGCTTCCATTAACCTCTGCTATTACTCTGTAGGAACGGACTCTTGGCATGTTAAAGTCGTTAACAAGTTCTCCATCCCTAAGTATTCTGAACTGCATAAAGCCACTGCCGCCGCGGCTTGCAGCTTCCTTCATGGCTCCTTCTGGATCATCGAACTCGAAGCTAAAGCCACCGTCACTGAAGGTAACTGCTCCGTATTCCTCCTTGGCATACGGACTGTCTGAATATACTCCCTTGGATGCATGATAACCTTCAATGTTAACATCCGAGAATCCAAGCTCTATTGCATGCTGGAAGGCAGCCCCGCTGCACCAGGTAATTGTCTTATCAGACTTCTTGGGACGCTTACCACATTCCAAATCCACATGTGTATATGATGGGAAGAATACATAGAAGGTGTCTGTCTTGTATATAACTGTTCCATTACCAGGAACTAATGACTCATAATCCGAATCACTTATCTTAACTGCCTCAGGAATATTCACATGATACTGCGATATGAGGCCACCGAAGATAAACATAAAGGCCGGTATTACGGCGATTGAAGCCAGGCAGCACAGATTGTAACAAAGTCGCATAATCTTTTTCCTAAGCTTGTCTGCACCAATCAGGAAAATAATTAATGCTGTAATCTGCGTAAGCGCCAGTGCGGAATATGAATACAGAAGCACCGAGAAACGCATCTGGGCAACGAAATACATGGTATACGCAGTCAGGGATAAAAGCGTCATAAGCATGAGCCATATTCCAAGTATAGCCTTCCTCTTACTCATGGTGCCCCTCCTTATCCATCTTCTCCATAAGGAGTTCGTGCTTAATAGCCTTGAAGCTGTCAAGCTGGGACTCTATACAGATAAGCATTATGACAATTGCCAGATCGGATATATACTCAAATCCCGCATTAATCTGCAGCTGATGTGGCAGATTAAGGAAAATATTAATCACAATAAGGGATATATACAGAATAATCTTAAATATAATTGATATCTGATTGAATATAAGATTACCGAAATTGCCTATACGGCTATAGTCAATAATAAAGTGATTAACCGTTATGATAATGGTCATCATAAAGCTCATGCTCTGAGCCGCAAGATACAGGCTTCCCTGCACTCCCATAATAAGATAGGCGTCGAAATCCACAGTCTCACCCCAGAGCTGGCCTAATACCAGGAATCCCTCCTGATACATAAGGCAGAACAGCAGACCACCCATCATGCCCTTCATAACATCCCAATGGAATCTGGAGAATGCCCAGAGGGTCAAAAGTGTGATAACTAACTTAACTGTCTTCTCGAACAATAATAGAAGCGTCAGCTCATGACTAACGCTTAGAATAATTATCGAGATAAGCCCACATACTGCGGATATAATGGACACATTACGCATCACTATTTCATTGAGAAACGTATCCTCTATTCTATCTCTACTAATCTTCATCCTACTCCCTTAATGCCACACATGACTACTTACGTCTGCCCATATAATGGACTTTGGTGTCTGACTTGCCAGCTGATCCACTTCTGGCACCTGATACATGACCAGTGGATCTTCCCTCTCTGACATTAACATCGCCAAAGCCTGGCTTATATGCCTGCTTGCAGGCGCTGCATACAGTACCATTAAGAAGCGTTGCTCCACATATCTCGCAACGGAGAGTTCCCACGGACTTACGTGCAAGCTCAAGGAATCCGTCATCTAAATATGCGTAGATCTCAGACCTTGGAATACCTGTAATCTCAGCAAGCTCCATGGCTGTAACACCAGGATTCTCCTCCAGTGCCTTCTTAAGAACCGACTTGGCAGTCGCCTTCTCGGCGCCGCATTTCTCACATACTAGCTTGTCAATTCCAACCGGTCTAAGCCTTCCTCCACAATTAGAGCATCTGCTTAGCAGCTCCTTCTCAAGAATTGCATCTGTCTTCTTGGCCTTAGACTTGGCGGATTCAATTTTATCTTCCAACTTATCCCATGCATTCATAATATAATTATAGCTTCTTTACATCATATTGCCTAGAAGGAGCTTGCCTCCCATACTTCTCCGTATACCATAATCTCCGCAAAAAGCTCCTCGGAAAGCTCCATTATCTTATCATTAACCGGGCGGAATATCAGAGATTTGTCTGCATACCTGCTTGTAAGTACCTGGCCGAATGCAATAAGCAGCTCCCTGAATGCTTTCATGCTGCCTGAATAGACCATCTCAATGGATAATCTGTCATCGTCCATGTCAGTAACAAGGATAGCGCTTGCGACCTCATCGCCTTCCATAATACATAGCGAAAGATCCTTATTGATGTCCTCTTCCCATCTCTTAGCCTGAGCAATCTGGTACATATCAGCTACTCTTGGAATGTTAAGAATGGCTCTCTTACGATAGTCGGGAAGATCTGTGAACTTAAGTGGCTCACATGCTAATTTGCCCTTAAAAAGTGGGTGACTAGAAAATGCTTCCTTATATACTTCTGGCAAAACCTCGTAAATGCAGTACTTAGGAGCGATCTCAATGCCTTCAATGCTGGCAAAGAAATCAATAAGGTCAAGGCCTGCACCTTCTCCATCAAGCACAATCTCACAGACAAATCCTGTGAATAAGAGCCTGTCCTCCAGATACTCCTGCAGAAATTGTAACATATTAGTAGCAACAGCACGACGTCTGTATTCCTCATCCACATATATCCATGGAAGTATAATCTCTTCATCTACAATAAAGGACATAATCCCACAAGGCTTATCCTCGTAGAATGCACATATGAACTCCCAGTCGCCGTTATAGTTGGCCATACCTGGTGGCAAAAGATGTGCAAAATATCCTAGTAGTTCTCTGTCAGTCTCTTCCCTGAGAGGGATAATATGCAACTTATCTTCCATTTTCTATGTTCCCTCCCTGTTCATTTCTGTGCTCATCAAACCAGGCCTTTACGACCTCAAGGATACGGTCTTTTCTTCTGGAGTATATTTTATCATTTCTGACTCTGTTAAAGATTCTCTCGACGTCCTCGTAGCTGTCAATCTTAGTTAATGTACTATATTCATCAAGAATATATACACCGTCATCCAGGTCACTCACACCGCTTCCCGCGTAGAATTCACCATTGGAATTATTAAGCATGGATCTGGACTTGCCAGTGGTTTCCAGAAGCTCGTCAAATGCACCAGGAATCTTTCCATCATCCGCATGCACGAATGGAGACAGAATAATTCTGTTAGCTCCATATACCTTCTGTGGCTGGAAGAATGAAGATAAAGGTACGTTAGGATGCAGGCAATAGAACACCGTACTGTTTGAAGATGATTTAGACAGTGGCTTATACTTAGTGCCTTTAATGCATCCATACACATCCAGTCCCTGACCCTTGGCTGCACCACCGAATCTGATTGCATCCTTTTCTGTTGCTGTAGTTGGACCTGGAACAGGATCCCTCTGAATAATGTCATATTTTATATATTTCTGATACTGTGGATACTTTTCTGCCATCCATCCGTTAATGGCCATCGCTCCAAGAGAAGCATCCACTCCGCCTCTGCTGATACCATCCATCATAAATCGGATTGTCTTAGGCCTTGCAGTGCCATTCGCCCAGTTAGCAAAAATTGGTTCAAGACGCACCCTGGCAAGCTCTCTCATATGCTCTGCAGTAGCATCAATACCGAAGTCACCAGAACCAAAAACGGTCTCGCAGCCCTGAATTGTAATCAGTTCTCTCGAATTACCTGCCTTCACTGTCCTGTTAGCTTCAGTTGCTTTACGCTCCGGTGGTCTGACACGAATACCGCGATTCACTCGTTCAAGTTCCCGGTCCGTGTTCTTATTTCCCATTAATTTATAGCTAAAATATTCTAAGATTAAGTTTCTATTCCTTCTAGCCAGCTCATACTGGCTGTCTCTGAACTCTACAGTATAAGTCGCTCTGTTATCCAGATCTACGTCTCTCATAGATTCATGATCTTTTACACTTTTTAACCAAATGAAATAAGATCTTACTTCATATGCAGCAACAAGTGGCTGCTTGTCATTCAGCATCACAAGGAGCTGATCAACCAACGGACCTATATCATATTCTTTGAGATCCACAGAGGCACCTGTTCCTAACAAATCGAAACGGAACACAGTCTCGTCATTTTTGCTATAAGAATGACCCTTTTTTGCGTGTCTCTTGAATTCCACATCATCAGCGCCTGCTGGCGCCAGATGATTAATTTTACTCAGCTGGTTATTATATTTATTAGCCTGCTGTGCGCTAATCTCCTCCAAAGCGACTCTAACACTATTTATCTTCTTATTTGCACAGACTTTGACCTGTCTGTATCTTAATGTGGTCTTCCAGTCGTTAGCTCCGATTTCACCAAACTGTCTTGTAAGTTCCCTTGTATCAACAAGAATCCAATTTACATCATTTCTAACATCTATATGCTCGTCCTCTGCCTCTGCGTTAGCCTGTGCCTCTGCGCCAGCTGGATTCTCTGCATTGGCCTGATTCGCTGCCTGTTCAGCCTGTCTGACCTCTTCAAACTGAATTCTGTCAACGCTTCCTCTTGCTCCAAGATATGCAGCCTTATACTCCAGCTGGAAACCTGTCATCCAGCCAGCTATATGCTGACTCTGCTCCTTGAAATAATCTGCAAGTTCAGCTGTTTCAGGGTTATCCTTGTACCGATCATAATACTTTTTAGAAAGTCGAAGCTTCTGGGCAAGAATGATTCTTGTAACCTTCGCTTTTCTGAATCTCTCGTCAGCCTCACTTGTACTCTTCACTTCCGCCGCAGCCTTCATCGCAGACTCACGGATATCCAGCGCCTCCATGGACTTCTTATAGAAATTCTTCACCTCTTTGATGGCCGCAAGAGTATTAGCATTCTCCAGGGTCTTAAGCTCTTCCGCCATCACGGACAGCTCCTGCATCCTGAAGCTATAGTTCCTGTAAAGCTTACTTGCATCGGCCGATGAGCCCGCTCTCTTCCTGGCACTGTGGTTAGTATATTTGTCAGAATAATTGCGTAATTCTGCATTATTCTTATCTGCAAGGGCATTATATTTCTCTGTTTTCGTCCATGAATCTTTCTCGTCTTTCCAAAGAAATACTTTCTCATTCACACTTATTCTGTCAGAGAATTTCTTCGCAGCATCATATGCTGCATCCGCAAATCCCTGGCGATATCCATATTCCGGATCGGGATTATTCTCAGTAATAACCCTGTTCATCGCCGGAGTATGGTTCTCCATATATTGATAATCTTTTTTAATACTGTCTTCGGATTTATTCAGGTTATAGTAATTAGGCATAGTTAGTTATATCCTCATTTCTCGTTTTATATGCATTAATGAATACGAGTCTATGATGACATACGGCTAGTCGCATTCATTTTTACCATAATGCATACATTATATATTAGATTATGCAAATTATTAATGACAAAAGGCTGACAAATATTAAGTGATTTTGTGATACAATTATTTCATTAGAACATTTTTGCGAGGTATTATGAACAATCAGAATAATATAGCCAAAAAAATCCTTGGATATCTCTACAACAGAGATATTGATATCAATGAAAGACTTAGTATTTTCTTTATAGCAATGGGTATATTTGCCGCCCTGTTTGGAGTAGTTATCTGCATAGCATCAGGGGTTCCTCTGATTGGAATCTTGGTTACGCTCTCTCTTCCAACTGCAGCGGTTATACTTCTTGCAATTTTCCATAAAAATGGGGACTATGACAAATGTCGTTTCTATATGAGTATTGGCGTCAGTATATTGATCCCACTAGTATGGCTAACCAGTGGTGGCTCTGAGAGCGGCGTTGTACTCTGGTTCGTATTTGCGTGGTTCTTCCTAACCCTCAATGAGTTCCATGGCGTACAGATTCTGGTACTTCCTATCACTTTCATTCTGCATATAAGCTGCTATATATACGAATACTTCAATTACGATAAACTGTTTCATTTTCAATACATTTACCAGCGCAATATCAGTGTAATGGGCAGCGTGACTGTTGTATCTATATGTATATCATTAACAATTGTTGTTATGCTCAGCCTCTACCGTAACGAGAATACGCTTGCCAATACCAGGGCTGATGAATACTACGCTCTAAGCGAAGAGCTTCAGGCCGCAGTTGAAGAACTTAATGATACAAATATAGCTCTTGGTAAGGCCAATTCCGCTCAGAAGCGTTTCCTCGCAAGTATGTCTCACGAGATTCGTACCCCTATTAACGGTATCCTCGGCATGAATGAGATAATTAAGCGCGAATGTGGTAACGATAAAATCGAAGAATACTCTGTCCATATCGAAGAGTCCGGCAAGCACCTTATGGCTGTTGTTAATGATATCCTCGACTTCAGTAAGATTGAATCTGACAAGATGGAATTAGTGAATGACAACTATAAATATAGCAATGTCATCTCTGATTCAGTTCTTATGACAAGGGGAAAGGCCGATGAAAAGGGACTTAGCTTAAAGGTAGATATTGCTAATAATGTTCCGGATAATTTATATGGTGATGAACGCAGACTTCGCCAGATATTCCTTAATCTTCTATCTAATGCTGTTAAGTATACTGAAAAGGGTCAGATTACATTCTCATTATCCGTAGGAGAGACTGTGGGTGATATGGTACAGCTTATGTTCTCTGTCAAGGATACAGGTAAGGGAATCAGGGCGGATGATAAATATATTGTATTCGAGGCTTTCACACGAGATGACACTAACAGGAATAAATATGTTGAGGGAACTGGTCTTGGACTTCCAATCACCAAAAGTCTCATTGAGCAGATGGGTGGAGAAATACACGTAGATAGTACTTACGGCGAAGGTTCTGAATTCTATGGATATATCTATCAGAAGAAGACTTCTGATGAATGCATAGCTTCACTTACACAGTCGTTAGAGAATAATAAGTCAGCTGATACAAAGACATATCACGAGACATTTACAGCTCCTGAGGCCAAAATCCTTGTAGTTGATGACACAACTGTTAACCTGATGCTTATGACACATCTTCTCAAGAATACTCTTACTCAGGTTACAACCGTTGCCAGCGGTAGGGAAGCATTAGAGGTTCTAAGAAAGGAACAGTTCGATGTCCTTTTCCTTGACCATATGATGCCGCAAATGGATGGAATCGAGCTGCTTGAGGCGATAAGAGCAGAACGCCTTGCGGAAAATGTTCCAGTGATTATGCTGACTGCAAATGCTGTAAGTGGTATGCGCGAAATGTTCCTTGAAAAAGGATTCACAGACTACCTTCCAAAGCCTGTTAAATGGCAGGATTTAGAGGATATGTTAAGGCACTATATACCAAGCGAAAAGCTTGTAATTGAGCAGACGGAAGCGTGATGGGAATTGATTAAAATTGCAGATATAATGAGCGATATCTCCTTGGGATCCATCCCCATATTATCAAGAATACGGAATGCCATAACAGCGCCGCCCTGGCTGTGATCCACGCGGTTAACTACATTCCCAAATCATTAATTACATTATTTATATTTCAAATTCCTTGCCAGCATATCTGTCTAGCCACCTTTTGAAATTATCAGCCGTAACAAAATATATCAGTGGTTATTTTTCTTGAAAAAACTCTATTTCTTCACCGAGTGGTCCGTAGCAGAATGCCATTCGTGCAGGAAACTCGGGATTTGATGGTATGCAGATATCTTTAGGACCTGTGAAAACTTCATATCCTGCTTCGGTAACTGCTTTAACACAGGCGTCTACATCATCAACAGCAAAAGCAAAGTGCCTGATTATGCCTTTTTCCAATTTATCATCCGCATCATTAAACAGTTCTATAATTCCAGCTCCTGTCTCATACATAATTCCTGTAGCCCATTCTCTAGCAACAGGTAGCTTTAGTACATCTCCATAGAACTCTTTAACCTTCTTATAATCAGCTTCATTATTCGTTTTCATTGATACATGATGAATACCTTTAATAAGTGCCATTTCTTATCCTCACTTTGTACGTTTTTTTAATATATTATAAAGCACAAATTTGAATATGTCCTAATGGAAAATAGCAATTCTATTAGTTAAAGCATTATATGGATCTATTCTATTAAAAACGGAAATAAATAGAACGGCCTCATCAACAAAGCCCCCTCTTTATTTACATCTTTCTGTGAAATTAGATATGTTTTATGCACATGCTTCGAATATTTGGTAGCGAATTCATTTATAGATTCATGCTTTCCAATTCCAGAAGATTTCACCTCAAATGCATTTATTTTACTACCTTCTGACACCAAAAAATCCACTTCGTAATAATGGGTACTATTCTTCTTTTCCCAAGTATGATAGAACAATTCTCGATCTGTTGTAGCTATCATTTGCGCCACTAAATTCTCATAAAGATATCCCAAGTTTGAAGGTAACTTATCAGATAACAATTTAGCATATACATCATTTTCTGCCTCTGGTCTATCTATAAACATAAGTGTTACAAACAATCCTGTATCGGACAAATATAATTTATAACTATCAAAGTCCTTTGTATCTGACAAACTACTTCTGGGATCTGTCGAATTATAGCAGGGAATAACCGTACGGGAATCAATCAAATCATATAATAGTTCTTCAGCTTTTGTATTATTCCTTTTTCCCAATGCTGTTGAAATTCTATATTTTTTTGTATCCTTCGAAAGTTGTGCCGGAATAGAATGATATAAGGCAGACATTCGACCAGAAGAATCTATTTTTTTAAAATCATCCTCGTACAAGCTAATAATCTGCCTCTTTATATAATCTATTTTAGTGAAACTATCTCCTCTTATGTAGGCCTCGACCGCCTGCGGCATTCCACCTACAGCCATGTAGATACGCAGATTTCTCATGAGCTTTCTATTTGTACTCTCCCCTAATCCTTTGCCAGAAGTAACAATCTGCCTTAGTATTTCATAATTGCTTTTTGGTGCAAGACAAAACTCCTCATAATCCATCGGGTATACATGTATCTTTTTTTCCTCGGAAGGAATAAGAATATCCTTAACATTCTTCTTTATAGATATCAATGAACCTGTTTCGATATAATGATATCTATGATCTTTTACAAGGTGCTTAATAGCCTGTCGTGCTTTAGGGAACAATTGAACCTCATCAAAAATAACAAGTGATTCATGTTCATACAGAGTCACCCCTGTTTCTGCCTGCAATCTTAAAAAGAATAAATCCAAATCTCCTATATCATCAAAAACTTTTCTAATATTATCCGATACTTTTGAAAAATCCAACATAACATATGATTTATACTCATTTTGAGCAAAAGTTTCAGCTATCGTAGATTTTCCAACACGCCTAGCTCCTTCTAATAATGCTGCGTATTCGTTTGCATAGTTTTCCTTCCATTCAATCAACTTATCATATGCTTTTCGTTTAAAATACATATAAATCTCTCCCTTACATATATAGGTTATAACACAAACTGTGCGTTTCTTCAATGTTTATATAGGCAAATTTGTGCGTTTCTTCAAAGTTATTATTTTGTCATATATGCTTTTCTTCAATATTTTAGCATCTTTTTGGGAATTTAGTTCATTTCCACTTGTAGCAGTCAAAAAAAAGAGGCAATATTGCCTCCTATAAACGCGAAAAAAGCCGTAAACACGCGGTTTTACGGCTTTTCCCATTCTTCTAATTTTTAGCAGGGGATGAGAGAATCGAACTCCCACCAAAGGTTTTGGAG
>JAZLFL010000065.1:0-5157 GCA_045615825.1 Lachnospiraceae bacterium | reverse complement strand
AAGAATAATAAGAATATATTTCCTATAAGCAGGTGTACTCCATGCCCACAACATAAGTACTATGAATGCAGCAATAACCACACTTATAGTCCTCATATGAACACAACATATATATACAAGTGTTACCATTAATCCTATAATGGTAATCACTCGAGGTTTTTCAAAAATAAGCACAAAAAAATAGCAGATAAGCACATATAAGAATGTTATCAGTGCTTCCGCCAGAGTCATCTGTACATAGAATATCCATACTGGATAAAATACCGCTATTCCCACTGAATGAATAATATTAATAGTCCTAGTCTTAGGGAATAACCTTCTGGCAATGCCTCCCATAAGCCACATTGAGCCTGCATGAAGAAGCATATTGACTACGACCGCAGCTCTATATGCTGCAAGTCCCCCACCGAATATATATAGAATAGGTGTTAGCACAAGACTATATCCAAATGAATAATATGAGCCAAGGCTTGCCACCTCTGACCAGTCATATCCAATATTATTAGCTGCACTGGCCCAGTATCCGAACTCATCCGGATAATATGAGAATCCTACTACGCTTAAGATTCCATACATACATATTGATGTAATTAGTATTGTGAATAGCGCTAAATACTGGCGGTAGAGTCTACCGCCAGTACCTGTTATGCTATTCAGATTAGTATCTGATAACTGCATAAGCACCCTGTCCACCCTTTGCATAGAATGCAAGAGCGCCAGTCTCTGTAACTACAGCTGGAAGAATAGCGAATGCTCCGCCTGGTGCAACATATGCAACTGCATATCTAGCTCCTGGAACAACTGCTGACTTAGGAAGCTGTAATCTCATCTCGATGTTGATGCCGTTGTTAAGTGCAACGATCTTACCTGCGCTCTTCTTAGAGAGATCAAGCTCAACCATTGAGATAACTGAAGCATTCTGAGTAGCTGCGATTGTGTTAAGAAGTGCGCTAGAAGCTGGATTCTTCTTAGCTGTTACATCGTAAGCTGCGATGTATGGTGTCTCGCTTGCTGTCATGCCTGCTGCTGCCTTAATAGCTGCAACTGGAGTAACAACTGCAACACCGCCGAGGCTCTTAACATTGTAAGCACCTGCAACTGTAGACTTAATACCGCCTACTACGCTTGGTGTAGCAACTGTCTCAACAACTGCCTCTGTAGTACTTGCTGTGTTATTAACTGTTGTAGCAAATACACCCATAGATGGTGCCATTACTAATGCAACAGCGAGAACTGTAGCAAGTGCTCTCTTCATTGACTTTACCATTGGTTTCTCCTCCTTCTTTAATATTAATGCTATTTTGCATAGCATCCCACAATTCATATTTTAGTACTTAAGCATTACAGGGTCAATGTTTAAAGGGCTTATTTTAGGGTATTTTTGTCATTTATCAATCTTCTACCCCCCCCCGATGCACTCATCGCGTATACTTTTTAATGTTTTTCTTCTATATTAATGCTATTCTTAATGGCTTTTCTTCCTATTATTAATCATATAATGCAAGGGAGGTAATAATCTATGAACAAGAAACAAGTTGAATCAAGAGATTTGAGTGCTTTTGCGAGTACCCTTAGAGCTTTACGCAAGGCCAAGAATCTTGACCAGATTGATGTAGCAGTTGCCATCGGCAAGAGCAGGCAGAGTGTGGTCGCATATGAGGCAGGTATCAATCTCCCACCTGTAGACGTTATATTACAATTAGCTGCACTATTCGAAGTAAGTCCCGGCAGTCTTGTTGATCTAATTCCGCCTGCGGATGGAGGCAGCATCACCATAAGTGCTGAGATGCAGGATATTATAGATTATACTTTATTTATGAACGAACATCCTTTATCATCAGCTCTTAAGGATTATCCTGACGATTACAGGAAGTTAATGTATTATTTCAACAAGATGACACCATCCGATCAGCATAGATGGGTCGAAGCCACAAAAGGCTTCTGTAAGCATAACGAAGACAATAAAAAATAGGAAGTAACAAATGTTCAAATCATTCGTTACTTCCTATTTATGTTTCTACCTATTAGTATAAACTCGCAATAACTTCAACTTCACACAGTACATCCTTAGGAAGAGCCTTAACTGCCACACAGCTTCTGGCCGGTTTATTAGGGAAGTACTTCTCATATACTGCATTGAATGCTGCAAAATCTGCCATCTCTGCAAGGAAACATGTTGTCTTAACAACATTCTCATATCCGCATCCAGCCTCAGTTAAAATAGCACCAATATTCTTCATTACCTGGACTGTCTGGTCCTCAATTGTTGTTGCCTCAACATTACCTGTCTCTGGATTGATAGCAATCTGTCCAGATGCGAATAACATCTTATTGGCGATAACAGCCTGAGAATATGGTCCTATTGCTGCTGGAGCTTTATCTGTAGATACTTTCTTAATCATAATATCCTCCAATATCGTTAGAGGCCAGATTTCACTCTGGCCTCACATTATTACTTTATCTCTGAATGATAAATCTGAAGTGCCTTAACTCCTGCACTTGAATTAGTCTTAACATAATGGATACCATCAGCTGAAGCCTTAGCAGCTGCAACAGTTGTAACATAAGGTATCTTAGCCTTAATAGCAGCCTTACGTAAGTAGCTGTCGTCATCCTTACTAGCCTTACCTACTGGCGAGTTGATTACGATATCAATCTCCCCATTAGTAATCATATCCTTAATATTAGGACGGCCCTCCTGGAGCTTCTTAACGCATGTCGCAGGAATACCAGCTGCAGATATTGAGTTATATGTACCTTCTGTAGCAAGAATCTTAAAGCCATCAGCTGCGAATGACTTAGCAACCTCGATAACTTCGTCCTTATCCTTCTGGTTAACTGAGATAAGCACTGTACCAGATAATGGAAGCTTAGACTGAATAGCCTCCTGAGCCTTGAAGAATGCCTCGCCATATGAGCTTGACAGACCAAGTACCTCACCTGTAGAACGCATCTCTGGTCCAAGGAGAGGATCAACCTCTGGGAACATATTGAATGGGAATGCAGCCTCCTTAACACCATAGTTAGGAATTACCTTCTCTGTAAGTGTTGGAACCGGGCTCTCCTTACCTGTGATCTCAGATGTAATAATCTGTGTTGCAAGAGGTACCATTCTGATGTTACATACCTTAGACACAAGTGGTACTGTACGTGATGCTCTTGGGTTAGCCTCGAGCACGAATACCTTACCATTCTCTATAGCATACTGCATATTCATAAGACCACGAACATGCATCTCTTCTGCAATCTTTCTTGTGTATTCCTTGATTGTTGCAAGGTTCTCCTCTGTAATATGTACAGAAGGAATGATACAAGCAGAGTCACCTGAGTGAACACCTGCAAGCTCGATATGCTCCATAACAGCTGGAACAAATGCGTGCTTACCATCTGCAATAGCATCTGCCTCACACTCAAGAGCGTGATTTAAGAATCTGTCAATAAGGATTGGTCTGTCTGGTGTAACACCAACAGCTGCTGCCATGTATTCCTTCATTGCTTCATCATCATATACAACTTCCATTCCACGTCCACCAAGAACGTATGAAGGACGAACCATTACTGGGTATCCGATTCTGTTAGCAATCTCAAGTGCTTCTTCAACATTAACAGCCATTCCTGACTCTGGCATAGGGATCTCAAGCTTATCCATCATATCACGGAAGAGATCTCTGTCCTCAGCGAGGTCGATAACTGCTGGAGATGTACCAAGAATCTTAACGCCGTTCTTCTCAAGCTCTGCAGCAAGATTAAGAGGTGTCTGACCACCGAACTGTGCGATAACACCGAGTGGCTTCTCCTTATTATATATGCTGAGTACATCCTCAAGTGTAAGTGGCTCGAAGTAGAGCTTATCAGATGTATCATAGTCTGTTGATACTGTCTCAGGGTTACAGTTAACGATGATTGTCTCAAAGCCAAGTCTCTTAAGTTCCATTGCTGCATGTACACAGCAGTAGTCGAATTCGATACCCTGACCAATTCTGTTAGGACCACCACCTAAGATCATAATCTTCTTATTATCTGATGAAGGGCTCTCATCCTTCTCAAGATTGTATGTTGAATAGTAGTAAGCACTGTCTGGTGTACCAGATACGTGTACGCCTTCCCATGCCTCTACAAGTCCAATCTCATTTCTCTTAGCACGGATATCATCTTCCTTAATGTCAAGAATCTGGCTTAAGTACTTATCAGAGAAACCATCCTTCTTAGCCTTAATAAGATCAGCGTCTGCAGGAACAGCGCCCTTGCTTGTTGCAACTAATGCTTCCTCTTCTTCTACTAACTCCTTCATCTGCTCTATGAAGTATGTCTTAACCTTAGTAAGGTTCTCAATCTCCTCAACCGTTGCGCCCTTTCTAAGAGCCTCATACATAAGGAAGTGACGCTCACTTGAAGGCTCAACTAATCTGTTAAGTAATTCTTCCTTAGTAAGTTCATCGAAGTTCTTAGCATGGCCAAGTCCGTAACGGCCTGTCTCAAGAGATCTGATTGCCTTCTGGAATGCTTCCTTATATGTCTTACCGATACTCATTACTTCACCTACGGCGCGCATCTGAGTACCAAGCTTATCCTCAACGCCCTTGAACTTCTCAAAAGCCCAGCGAGCGAACTTAATTACTACATAATCTCCATCAGGAACATACTTATCAAGTGTTCCATACTTACCACATGGGATATCCTTAAGTGTAAGTCCTGTTGCAAGCATTGCTGATACTAAAGCGATTGGGAAACCAGTTGCCTTAGAAGCAAGTGCTGAAGAACGTGATGTACGAGGATTAATCTCGATAACGATAATTCTTCCATCCTTAGGATTTCTGGCGAACTGTACGTTAGTACCACCGATAACCTGTACCTTATCAACGATTGAGTATGCCTGTCTCTGAAGTTCCTTCTGAACATCCTCAGAGATTGTAAGCATTGGAGCTGAACAGAATGAATCACCTGTATGAACACCGATTGGATCGATATTCTCGATGAAACATACAGTAATCATATTGCCTTCTGAATCTCTAACAACCTCAAGCTCAAGCTCTTCCCATCCAAGAACGGATTCCTCAACAAGAACCTGGCCAACAAGTGATGCCTGAAGACCACGGGCACATACAACCTTAAGCTCTTCCTTATTGTAAACAAGACCGCCGCCGGCTCCACCCATTG
>JAZLFL010000064.1:0-2280 GCA_045615825.1 Lachnospiraceae bacterium | reverse complement strand
ATGCCTTTGATGTCTTCCATTGATAAACGAATATACTCCATGAATTCACTCCTAAAAAATTAATTACAATAATTATATCATTATAATTGTCCACCTTCTCTATTAACCTAACACGTAACTGTGACAAGATATGGACAAATTCAATATATTTCCTTTAATTCCTGTATACGAATTCCTATGATATAATAGCCATTACGAACATAAGGAGTTACTAAGGTAATGGTTATTGATTTTCATACACATATATTTCCAGATAATATAGCTCATAAAGCAATTAAGCAGCTGTCAGAGGCAGAGGGAGTTACCACATACACGGATGGTACTGCAACTGGTCTACTATCCTCTTCTAATAAAGCAGGTGTTGGACTTAATATCTATCTCCCTGTAGTAACAAAGCCTACACAGACTGCATCTGTTAATAGAAATATACTAGAACTTAATGACAAGTATTCAGCAGGCTTTAGACCTGATTATGATGGTCCTGCCATTATATATTCTTTTGGAGCAGTTCATCCTGATAATGAAGATTATAAGGCTCAGATAGATATGCTTGTTCATAATGGGGTTAAGGGAATTAAGCTACATCCACTATTCCAAAATACCTACTTCGATGATAAGAGATATATGAATATTGTCGATTATGCTATGGAAAAAGAGATGCTGATTAACGTTCACGCAGGCAGTGACCTGGCTAACCCTCGGGCGACCTATTCAAGCTCGGAACATATAATTAAGCTTATGGAATCAGTCAGACCGGATAAGCTTATCGTGGCTCATATGGGTGGCTGGAACCGCTGGAATGAAAAGGAGAACATTCTTAGGATAATTGAGCTTGGGGCATACCTTGATACATCCTTCAGCTTATGGAATGAGAATGACCCACATCCATTTTTTGATCCTTTGTCTGTAGAGGACTTCCATGAATATCTTGATACTATAGCCCCTGATCATGTAATCTTTGGTACCGACAGCCCATGGACTGACCAGACTGAGGCACTTAGGGTTCTAAGAAATGTCTGCCGTTCGGAAGAAGAATTCATAAGAATAACTGAGGATAACCCCGCAAAACTTTTATGGGACTAAACGCAAAAAAGCTCCTGACCATACGGCCAGGAGCTTTAACTATCTAATCTTATAATCCGTTCTGCTGTCCTACAAGCTGATCCGCACCATGCATCTTACGAAGCTTTGGCTTCTCAATCTTACCAGTAGCATTTCTTGGAATAACCTCGAAGAATATTTCCTTAGGTCTCTTATATCTTGGAAGCTCGAGACAGAACTCATCAATCGCTTCCTTAGTAAGGCTCATTCCATCCTTAACCTCAATGATGGCTGCAGTCTTCTCACCGAGTCTCGCATCTGCAAGTCCGATAACAGCAACATCCTTAACAGCATCATGCTTACGAATGAAGTTCTCGATCTGTACAGGATAGATATTCTCACCACCTGATACGATTACGTCCTTCTTACGGTCAACTAAGAAGATGAATCCATCCTCATCCTGCATAGCCATATCGCCTGTATATAACCAGCCATCCTTAATAGTCTCTGCTGTTGCTTCAGGATTATTGTAGTAGCATGTCATGACACCAGGTCCCTTAACGATAAGTTCTCCTACATCACCCTGCTTAACTTCTACGCCAGCCTCATCAACGATCTTACACTCCCATCTCCAGCCTGGCACACCGATTGCACCAACCTTGTGAATATTCTCACAACCAAGATGTACGCAACCAGGACCTGTAGACTCTGACAGACCATAGTTAGTATCATAATCATGATCTGGGAAGTATTCCTTCCATCTCTTAATAAGTACTGGTGGAACTGGCTGAGCACCAATATGCATCAGTCTCCACTGATCAAGCTTATAATCATCCTTCTTAAGAGTTCCATTATCGAAACCATCAAGAATATCCTGAGCCCATGGCACGAGGAGCCATACAATAGTACATCCCTCGCTTGATACTGCAGACAGAATTGTCTCAGGCTTAGCACCCTTTAAGATAACAGCCTTACTACCTGCTACAAGTGAACCCATCCAGTGGAACTTAGCACCTGTATGATAGAGAGGTGGAATACATAAGAATACATCATCTCTTCCTGTTGAATGGTGCTTCTGCTCCATCTCAGCAGCCTGTGTAAGACTTAAGTGCTTATGTAAGATAGCCTTAGGGAATCCAGTTGTTCCTGAAGAGAAATAGATTGCTCCGAAATCATCCTCAGTAAGCTCAATCTCAATATCCTTGCTTGAACAGTCAGCAACAAGCTCTCTGTAGCTCT
>JAZLFL010000063.1:0-4099 GCA_045615825.1 Lachnospiraceae bacterium | reverse complement strand
AAATGTAGTTCTTCCCTTCATCAGCTTATCCATACCATCCTGAACAATACGCTCAGTACGTGTATCAATACTAGAAGTAGCCTCGTCCAAGATAAGTGCTGGCGGATTAGCAATTGCTGCTCTTGCGATGGCAAGCAGCTGTCTCTGACCCTGACTTAAGTTAGCACCGTCACCAGTAAGCATTGTGTCATATCCATCTGGCAGACGTCTTATAAAGCCATCTGCATTGGCAAGCTTAGCTGCAGCCTTAACCTCATCGTCAGTCGCATCAAGTTTACCATATCGGATATTATCAGCAACTGTTCCGGTGAACAGATGTGTATCCTGTAATACCATACCAAGGCTCTTACGAAGATCCGTCTTACTAATCTTCTCTATATTAATACCATCGTATCTGATCTTACCTTCCTGAATGTCATAGAAACGGTTGATAAGATTAGTGATAGTTGTCTTACCGGCACCAGTGGAGCCAACGAAGGCAATCTTCTGGCCAGGATTAGCGAACATATTAATATCATGAAGAACGATTTTCTCATCATTGTATCCGAAGTCTACGTCCTCAAATACAACACCGCCTTCCCAATCCTTATATTCTACTTCGCCCGTATCCTGATGCGTATGCTTCCACTTCCAGTTACCTGTAAGCTCATCAGTCTCAATAATCTTACCGTCTACTTCCTTAACATTAACTAATACTACATATCCATCATCAACTTCTGGCTCTTCATCGAATAACTTAAATATTCTGTCAGCACCAGCTAAGGCCATAACAATATTAGCCATCTGCATACTAACCTGGTTGATAGGCATATTAAAGCTCTTATTGAAAGTAAGGAAGCTTGCAAGTGCACCAAGTGTAAGCCCTGTCCAGCCATTAAGAGCAAGTACACCACCAACAACCGCACATAATACATAGCTTATATTACCAAGCTGAGCATTAATAGGTCCTAAGATGTTAGAGAACATATTAGCCTTATAGGCTGAATCAAGAAGTGCATTATTAAGCTCGTCAAATTCCTTCTTACATACTTCTTCATGGGTGAAGACCTTGACAACCTTCATACCATTCATCATCTCTTCGATGTATCCGTTGGCTGCGCCGATATTCTTCTGCTGCTTCATGAAGTACTTACCAGAAGCACCACCTGACTTCTTGGCAGCAAATACTGTGATACTAACCATAATAATAGTAACAACAGTAAGAGGAATACTGAGAATCAGCATACTGATGAAAACACCGACTATAGTGAACACACTGTTAACAAACTGTGGAATTGTCTGGCTGACAATCTGACGCAGTGTATCAACATCGTTAGTATAGATACTCATAATATCGCCATGCGAGTGAGTATCGAAATATTTAATTGGAAGCTTCTCCATATGTGAGAACAGATCATTACGAAGGTCTCTCTGAATACCCTGGCTGATGAAAATCATCAGTACATTCTGTAAGAAACCAGCTAATATACCAATTCCGTAGAATATTGCCACTCTGCCAATCGCATGTGCAAGAGGTCCGAAATCAGGAGTATCTGTATTAATAAGGAACGGTGTAATGTAATCGTCAATAAGACTCTTAGTGAATAATGTACCCTGAATATTACACAGAACACTAGTCACAATGAATATGAACACAATACCATATCCTATACCGTAACCCCTGAAGATATATTTCAGAAGGCGGGCAAATACTTTACCTGGATTATCAACTGTTGGCTTAACGCCTCTCTGTGGTCTAGGCATATTATGCACCCTCCTTTCCATTTACGGAGTCGAAGTCGCCACCACCTACTGTCTGCGACTCATAGACCTCACGATAAATCTCATTACCTGCAAGCAGCTCCTCGTGAGTACCAACGCCATTAATCTGGCCATCTTCCATAACTACGATTACATCCGAATCCATCAGTGAACTTACTCTCTGAGCAATAATAATCTTAGTTGTACCTGGAATTTCCTCACGGAATGCCTTCCTGATCTTACTGTCTGTATTAGTATCTACTGCTGAAGTACTGTCATCAAGAATTAGTACCTTAGGATCCTTTAAAAGTGCTCTTGCGATACAGAGTCTCTGCTTCTGTCCACCGGATACATTACTTCCGCCCTGTTCAATATGTGTATTATATCCCTCAGGCATCTTATCTATGAATTCCGATGCACAGGCAAGTGTAGCTGCACGTCTGCACTCTTCCTCAGTCGCATCAAGTTTGCCCCAGCGAAGGTTATCATATATGCTTCCCGAGAAAAGTGTATTCGACTGAAGTACAACCGATACCTTATTACGAAGTGTATCAAGATCGTAATCCCTTACATCAACTCCGCCGACCTTAATTGAGCCTTCTGATACATCATAAAGTCTGCTTATCAGGTTAACGAGTGAAGTCTTGGCACTACCTGTTGAGCCTAAGATACCAACCACCTGACCTGACTTAATGGACAGATTGATATCCTTAAGTACCATCTCATCTGCATCCTTACTATACGCAAATGAAACATGCTCAAACTCAATGTCACCATTTTTAACCTCATATACAGGATTCTCAGGGTTAGTGATATCACTCTCCTCTGTAAGAACATCATATATACGCTGAATAGATGCAGAACCCATTGAAACCATAATAAATATCATGGATACCATCATAAGACTGATAAGAATATTCATACAGTAAGCAAGTAAGCTCATAAGCTGTCCAGTTGTAAGCTCATCAACAACAATAAGCTTCGCGCCAAACCAGCTGATAAGGATAATACAGCTGTATACAGTAAACATCATTGCTGGGAACTGGAATACTGTAGCGCCCTCAGCCTTACTGAATACGTCATAGATTGCCTGTGAAGCCTTCTTGAACTTACTAATCTCCTGATCCTCACGAACAAATGCCTTAACTACTCTGATCGCGGATACATTCTCCTGAACTGACTCATTAAGTGCATCATACTTAGGGAATGCCTGCTTGAAATACTTCATTGCATTACGAATAATAAGGAACAGTACAATACTAAGTAGGATAACTGCTATCATATATATAGATGCAATCTTAGGACTTATAACAAACGCCATAACTAAAGCCACAACAAGACTCGATGGAGCTCTCATCATCATTCTAAGTGCCATCTGATATCCCATCTGAAGTGTATTAACATCTGTTGTAAGTCGTGTTACAAGACCTGCTGTACTGAACTTATCAATATTAGCAAACGAGAATGTCTGAATATGATCAAACATTGCCTTTCTTAAGTTCCTTGCAAAGCCTGTAGCTGCCTTGGCTCCAAATATACCACCAAGCAGACCACCAATAAGGCCGATGGATGCAATAACAATCATAATTCCACCAACCTTAATAATATGTCCCAAATCACCGGCATTAACGCCTTCATCAATTATGGAAGCCATATAAAAAGGAATAAGCATCTCAGCTATAACCTCTAAAATCATACAAAGAGGAGTTGCAAACGACACCAGCTTATATTCCTTAACTTCCTGCAGAATTCTCTTAACCATAATCTGCTTCTAGCCTTTCTAATACACAAAATTCTTTAACGTAATAAAGTTATCACTATTAAAAATCTAATTCAATAGAATTAATAGATTGTTTAGAATTAATTGCCTTCCTCTATATAATTAACATCGAGAGGTACTGCATAATCTCATCAGACACCTTGCCTGAAAGCTTCTCTATCACCTGATTATGATATCTGTTAAGTGCTTCTATCTCATCAGGACTAAGCAGCTTCGTCTGAATAAGGTCCATATCTACAGGCACCCATGTCAGATTCTCAAAGCCTAAGAAATGACCATCCGTTGTCACTCCTCTGTCTTCAACAAGAAGTGTATTCTCCGTTCTGATACCATATCGTCCTTCCCTGTATACTCCAGGCTCGTCTGTGACTGTCATTCCAGCCTTAAGCACTGCCTCAGAAGAACCTTCTATATACCTCCATCTGATATTCTGAGGACCCTCATGAACATTAAGATAGCATCCTACACCATGACCCGTACCGCATTTATAATCAATGCCCTTAGCCCAGAGCGGACCTCTTGCAAGTATATCAAGATTACGTCCACTGCATCCCTCAAGCCACTGCGCATTCATAAGTG
>JAZLFL010000062.1:0-5807 GCA_045615825.1 Lachnospiraceae bacterium | reverse complement strand
CTGGAACCTCAGCAAGGTCTTCAAATACATACTGGCAGGCCATACCTGCATGCCAAGCAGAACCACATGCTACAATATATATCTGCTCAATTCCCTTAATCTCATCATCTGTTAATCCAACGCTGCTAAGGTCAATCTTACCATCATTAAGAACACTGTTTAATGTATCCTCAACAGCCTTAGGCTGCTCATGAATCTCCTTCATCATGAAGTGCTCATATCCACCCTTTTCAGCGGACTCAGCATCCCATGTAATCTCTACAAGATCCTTCTTAATCTTGTCACCGTTAAGGTCATAGAAATCAACCTCACCAGCAGCAACTCTGGCGAATTCCATGTTGTCAATATAGTACACATTACGTGTATACTTTAAGATTGCTGGTACATCGGAAGCAATGTAAGAATTACCATCATCTGTACCAATAATCATTGGAGAGCCCTTCCTTGCTACCCAGATCTCACCTGGATGATCTGAGAACATAAGCTCTAAAGCATATGAACCACGGATACGTACCATAGCCTTCGCAATCGCATCAACTGGTCCAATGTTGTACTTCTTATAATAGTAATCAACAAGCTTAACAGCCACCTCTGTATCTGTCTCACTGTAGAATGCATAATCATGCTTAAGTAACTTCTCCTTAAGCTCTGTATAATTCTCGATAATACCGTTATGAACACCTACAACAGCACTCTCAACAGTGCCAGAGCCAGAGCCTGTACAGTTACCACTTACATGTGGATGGGCATTAGTCTGTGATGGTGCACCATGAGTAGCCCAACGAGTATGTCCAATACCACAGTTACCCTTAATGGCACGTCCTTCATCAATCTTCTCAGACAGGTTCTTAAGCTTACCAACAGCCTTAACAACCTCAGCTGGTGAAGCGCCGTCTCTTACAGCAATACCTGCCGAATCATATCCACGATATTCAAGCTTACCAAGACCGACCAAAATAACTGGAGCTGCCTGTCCGCTACCTACATAACCTACTATTCCACACATAAAATCCTCATTTCCAGGTGTAAGCCTATTCTGCTTCCAGGAATAACACCCGATACTAATTCTCGAAATAGGCCGGACTCATCGAAACCTTCTTAATAAGCCACAATGGAAGCTTCTTATAATTCCTGCCCACCTTAAATCCAATATATTTCCATCCCGTCATATATATATACGAAATTACCTGTCCTGCATTACCAGCTGCCACAAGCTTCTTAATGGTATCAAGCACCATCTTCTTTCCTTCAGACTCAGAGGAAATACCCTCAAATACCTCCGGATGGTCTGCCTGTGATACCCCAATATCCACATTCCTGTGGAACTGCTGCATAGCTGTGTAATTATGCGAATGATATACCTTGGCCTCTGCCGAATAACTGATCCACAAGCCCGCCTTAATTACACCGGCAGCATATATCATATCTTCGTTAAAAATTGCGCGACTTACGAATCCGCCAAGCTCATCATACATCTTACGCTTGTAGGCGCAGGATACATTCGAGCAGAAGAACGTCTTAATCCCCAGTCTGTCTATATCCGCAGCTGTCTTAATCACAGATTCCTCCGGATAGTTGAACTCTCTCGTAATCTTCTCAATCATCGACGAGCCATCCCCCGCAACCTGTCTTGCGTAGCTTGCTGCCACAGACTCAGTCGCAAGCGGTTTTACCAGATTCTCCAGAAAAAATTCATCCACTGGCATCGCATCCTGGGTCATCATTACGAATATATCCGCCTGGCTGTAGGATACGCCTATGTTACGCGTATTGCCGTGATCGAACTCACTCTTAAGTATATGGTGAACCTCTACCAGATCCTCATTAAGCTTATATCCTGTGTCAGACAGCATCCTGTCGAAATGCTCCTTCTCCGTATTCATAAGGATAATCTTATGAGGCTTAAGAGTCTGACTAAAAAGCTTGTCAAGAAGCTTACATAGTTCCTCGCCCGGCTTGTAAGTCGGTATAATAATATCAATCATATCTTCCGATTAATGTCCTGTATCTGAAGCAACCTTCTTGCTGTATTCCTTAACCTGAGTTGACGCCTCGTAATCCTTATTATCGAACAGGAACTCCTGTAAGAGAACTACATTCTCCTCAAGATTATCAGGAATTACGCACGAACCCTTGCTTCCAACTCTGCCTGTTGCACGATGCTCCTCGAATGGGAAACCATCAGATGCAACAATGTTGTACTTGGCGATATCCGCTGCAATGGCTGCAATCTCATCAGCATCAAGGGATGTTGATACATACTTGGTAACCTTGTCATATGCTGACATAAGGTCTGTAACACTTGACTTCTTAGCAATATCAAGACACTTTGCAATAACTGTTCT
This sequence comes from Lachnospiraceae bacterium, assembly GCA_045615825.1. Taxonomy (GTDB): domain Bacteria; phylum Bacillota; class Clostridia; order Lachnospirales; family Lachnospiraceae; genus Colinaster. Next base: position 3,462 of record JAZLFL010000062.1, on the reverse strand, counting down.
CTGGCGCTCAGCTCTCTGGAAGTCATCACCAACGTAACGGATACGACAGTAAGCTGTAGCCTGAAGACCATTAAGTTTCTGAAGACCACTCTTGGTAACAGCTGTATAATCCTTGCCCTCTGTAGCATAGAAATGCTCGTCATCATCTGACTTACCAACCATACTGATCTGGTAATTATTAAGATGCACAATCTCTGGCTCAGTTACATCAATCTCAACACCGCCAAGTGCATCAATAACCTCAGCAAGACCTGTGAAACCAACTGTTACATAGTCTGTAATATTAAGGTCAAGGTTCATGTTAAGCATGTTGATGGCCTGCTCAGGACCGCCCTTCGCATAAGCTGCATTACACTTATTATAAGTATCATTACCAAGATTAAGATAAGTATCACGGAATACAGAACAGAGTCTGATATCACCAGTATCCTCATTAATTGAAGCAATGATAATTGTATCGGATCTGTTGCCCTTGCCAAGCGATCTGTCTCTCGCATCGACACCGAACAGAGCGATGTTGCGATATCCCTTAAGACTCTCATTCTCAGCAACAGTCTCGTTCATAACGATATCTTCTTCCTTGATGCTTACCTTCTGAACTGAAGTACCACGGGTAATTGCCCATGCGCCCATACCCAGTACCAGTAACAGGATAATCTCAAGAATCAGTAAGATAATCTTCTTTCTTTTTCTCTTAGCCTTCTTCTTACGTGCTATCTCGCGACGTCTTGCCTCTTCACGGCTCATCTGGCCTTGGCGAGGACGGCGTGGCTCATCATCATAATATTGTCTAGCCATTAATAACTTCTCCTTCTATTTGTTAGGCTTTTCTAATAATTCGCATACTGTAGTTCCTTAACCCAACACACGAATCTTAATAAGCATTCTCATTAATAAAGCCCCTGAAAACCGTAAGGAACATAATCTTAATATCCATTCCCATAGTCCAGTTCTCAATATAATAGATATCATAATCAATTCGTTTGCGAATTGAGGTATCTCCTCTGTAACCATTGATCTGGGCCCAGCCAGTTAAGCCCGGGCGAACCTGATGCTTGATCATGTAACGCGGAATCTCTTCCCTGAACTTCTCAACGAACTGTGGACGCTCCGGACGAGGACCCACGATACTCATGTCACCTTTTAAGATGTTAAAGAGCTGTGGAAGCTCATCAATACTGGTCTTCCTGAAGAACTTACCAACAGGTGTGACTCTTGGATCATCCTTGGTAGTCCAGCCCTTAGCTTCCTCTGCCTCTGTCTGAACACGCATAGTCCTGAATTTATACATGTTAAACGGCTTATTGTGAAGACCTACTCTCTCCTGCTTGAAGATGATAGGTCCCTTACTTGTAGTCTTAATAATAATTGCGAATATTATCAGGAAAGGTGACAGCACTATAATACCGGCAAGCGATCCAATTATATCCACCAGACGCTTGCATATCGCATTGAAGGTATTACTAAGTGGCACATATCTGATATTAATAACAGGAAGACCATTAAGATCCTCTGTATACGGCTTGTTAGGAATAAGTGAGTTGTAATCAGGAATGAATTTGGTATGAACACCTGACTTCTCACACATACTTACAATCTCTTCAAGTCTGTCATAATCCGCAAGAGCAAGTGTTACCGCAATCTCATCAAGCTCACTTACAGGCAAGATTGTACCAAGATTGTCAATTCCACCAATTACCTTTGCTCCCTTATATGTAGTGCCCCTTGGAACATTATCATCTAAGATTCCTCGTACTACATATCCCCACTGAGGATTCATATTAATACGGTTGATGTATTCCTCAGCCGCTCTTGAATAGCCAACTAAGAGGATGTACTTCATGTTATATCCGCGGCTTCTGAATCTCCGGAGGAGTGCCCTTATTATCAGTCTCTCAAGTACCATGAACATGGTATTAACAACAAAGAATATACCAATAAGTCCTCTTGAGAAATCATTAATCTTAAATACCGCTATGCACACCAAAAACGCTACCGCACCTGTTACGTTAGCGCCAAAAATCTGGGTGAGCACTGTCTCAATCTTCTGAGTTCTCTTAGGGGTATACATCTTATTCATGTAATACAGAATAAGATACCCTGGCACTACAAAATAAAGTGCTGTAAAGTAGAACTCCATTGTGTAAGCACCAGCTCCTGTATCCGCGAATGGTCCTTCAAACTTAAGCCACCACGCAAGCAGGTAAGCTACCGCTACTACAATCGCATCCAGCAGTATATGTAATCTGTTAAAATACTTCTGATTATCTTTTATCATAAACAAAACCGCATTATTCCAGCCATTATCCTAAATATTGTACTATAATGCCGCCAAATATACAAGAAATTGGGTGTCATGCGCTATTTACATTAGTTGTTTGACCATTTGCACTGAGTGTCACGCATGTAAGCCTAATTTATGCTTTCTCTTCTTGGGCTTACTTTTTCTGGTGCTACAGTAAGCCTATCTCATGCTTTCTCCATTCAGGCTTACTTTTTTTGTTACTCATGTAAGCCTAATTCATATTTTCTCTTTTTAGGCTTACATTTTCTGCTGTTTCAATAAGCTTAACCATCGCTTTTTCGTCTTAGGCTTATCCAACATGCCTATAAAGTAAGCTTAAACAAGCATATTTGCTCCTAGGCTTATCTACCCCACCTCCAAAGTAAGCGCAAACAAGCTTTTTTGTTCTCAGGCTTATTTTTCTAATGTAACACTTAAGCGTTAATATGATTTTCAGCATTTGCGCTTATCCAAATCTTATTTACCATAAGCGCATTTAATCTTTTCCAAGCCTGCGCTTAACTACTTTTCATTTTCCTTAAGCGCACAGAGCCTTTCCCCCACATGCGCTTAACTACTCTTTATTTTTCATAAGCGCACAGAGCATTTTTCCACATGCGCTTAACTGCACCTCATTTTTCTTAAGCGCAACGCCACAATCCTATCAATCCGCTTAACTTCAGCCACATTGATACACAAATATATACAAATCTATTGCCGAAGGCTCCTTCTCCATCATCATAGTTGTGGGTATGTGGATAACTGTATTAATACGAAGCCGTGTATAAGTCGCACTGTCGACTTGTGCATCAGCTTCGTGACAGTTACCCACATATCCACAACTTCTACTACGAGGAATCAATAATAACAGGCCTACAGCACTCTTCTAATCATATTCACCCACAGCTGCCACTGAATAGCGCAGTAATTACCGAGGTTAGCAAACTTAAAGCGCACCTTACGCGCACGTCCAGCCTTAGAAAGCGACAGCACAATGCCCTTCCACAGGCCCTTAACATATACGCCGCCATAGCCCTTCAGAACGAAGAACAGAGTCTTAATTCCAAAGCCAACAATGAGAAACGGCAGGTTTATAATCCACTGAAGCAGCGGCATGTTCTTCCATATCAGGTAGACGCTGTTGCGGCTGCTAAGATCAATCTTGAATTCATTATATC
>JAZLFL010000061.1:0-2261 GCA_045615825.1 Lachnospiraceae bacterium | reverse complement strand
GGAGGCCTTGGAGCAACAAAGCTTATGTCAGCCTCTTTAGATGGTGTGTCCGGTACTGTAGATCCAATGAGTATTGCAATTGCATTCGGTTTTTCCATGGCAATTGGTGTGTTCTTCGGATATTACCCGGCTAACAAGGCTGCCAAGCTTGATCCAATTGAAGCGTTAAGATATGAATAAAAATAACCAGCAGCAGTGCTTCATAATCTGCATGAGATAGAAGCAAAGTTGCTGGTTTTTTATAATATTTATTTGATTATGGATACATCTGTTCTGCAACAGCCTCTATATCGAAGCCATCAAGATTGCCGGCGGTTGAGAGACTGTAGGCACGGTGCTTCGCCTCATCGAACCATGTGATGACATCCACCATATCCGTGTCACTGTGTACCGCACGCATCACTTCGCCCTTAGCTCCATTCACATCGCATTCATCCACAACTGTCCACTCTTCATAGATACCCGAAATGTCCTCATAAGAATCTGAGTTCTGAATTCTTGCAGTGTAAGAGAGGCCGTCATAATTGAAGTTAACCTCAGCCAGCTGAACCATAAGATTCATTCGGTAGGTATCATCTGTTGCACCATCTGGCAACTTGAACTTCATATCAAGGATTGATGCAAGTTCGTCTTTATCTGTGTCGAACCATGGATTGCTCATCATGACATTCTCTTCGTCGAAAGAGTAATCGAAATCCTCCATTACTTCCTCCTGTTCACCGGCAGAAGATGGTTCGCCTTCCATCATCATGGTCGACCATTCCTCTTCAGGAGTCATTCCGTCCAGAGGCTCCTCATTTTTATTCTTAATAATCAGGGCAGCAATTATGGCTGCAATAAGCACAACGAGTGCTGAGACAGTTATTGTCAGAGTCTTCTTATTCTTGAGTAAATTCTTCATCAAATATCTCCTGGTAATTGTTATTACATATATCTCTATGATACACTATTTAGAGTGAAAATTGTAACAAAATGGAGGTACTATGAAATATCTGGTAATTGGAGCTGGTGGTACTGGCGGATGTATAGGCGCATTTATGGGCAAGGCAGGCAAGGATGTAACAATCATCGCCCGTGGTGAGCATTTAAGACAGATTAAAGAGAATGGAATTAAGATCCTGCCACATCAAAAGGACAGCTACTATGTGGATATCAAGGCCACAGATATGGAGCATTATGATGACACACCTGATGTTATCTTCGTGTGCGTTAAGTACTATTCGATAGAAGAGACAATAGAATTTGTTAAAAGAGTTGCGACTAAGGATACAATCGTTATTCCAATTCTTAATGTATATGGAACCGGTGCTAAGATGCAGGAGAAGATTCCTGGAGTGCTTATTACAGATGGATGTATCTACATTGCATCTGAGATAGCTGAGCCGGGTGTTATCAAGATGAATGGAGATATCTTCAGAGTGGTATTCGGTGTCAGAAGTCCGGAGGAATTTGATGACAGACTTAAGGAAGTTGAGAGTGATCTCAAGGAGAGTGGCATCACACCTGTGCTTAGTGACAATATTAGACGTGATGCATTACAGAAATTCTCTTATGTATCACCTGCAGCAGCATGTGGACAGTACTATGATGTTAATTCCGGATCACTTCAGGCTGAGGGCGAGATCAGGGATACCTTCATAGCTCTTATTAAGGAGATAGATGCGCTTGCAAATGCGATGGGAATTAAGTTCGAGGTTGATATCGTTAAGACCAATCTTAATATCTTATCAACACTTACAGCTGATTCTGCTACATCAATGCAGAGAGACTGCAGAGCAGGTAAGGTATCAGAGATGGATGGATTAATCTTCGAAGTAGTAAGAATGGCTAAGAAGGCCGGTATTACAGTACCAACTTACGAGAAGATTGCAAGACATTTTGGCTTCGACGAGTAATTATGTCCATAAGTGATTAAAGCAATGGATATTAAACGTGTATGTAAAAAATGTCTTTTTCGTGAAATGGCAGAAGAAGACATTAAAAATCTTCAGAAATATATAGATGTAATTAAGCCTGAGGACAGGGTTGATGATAAGAAATATGAAGAGCGCTTAGCGGTATGTAAGGAATGCGAGCTTCTGAATGCTGCAACATGTAATGCATGCGGCTGCTATGTGGAAGTAAGAGCGATTCTTAAAAACGGCAGCTGTCCTAAGAAAAAGTGGCGATAAACCAGGAGGATATATGACTAAACTATTAATTAATGACAACAAGACACTTGGTAAAATCAATGCCGAAGTATACGGTCACTTCAGTGAGCA
>JAZLFL010000060.1:0-2506 GCA_045615825.1 Lachnospiraceae bacterium | reverse complement strand
CTCCATGTTCTGAAAGGAACAAGAAGCTCGCCATCCTTATCAAATGCAAGATAACCGTGCATCATAGCTGAGAATCCAATTGATGCAAAGCTCTTAATCTCACAGTCATACTGCTTCTTAACATCTGCCTGAAGATCCTTGTAACAGTCCTGAAGACCGCCCCAGATATCCTCAAGTGTGTAAGTCCATACACCGTTCTCAAGTCTATTCTCCCAGCCATGTCCGCCTGTAGCAACTACATCGCCAGCTTCGTTAATGAGAACTGCTTTAATTCTTGTGGAACCAAACTCAATACCAAGTATGCCCTTTCCACTTTCAATTAGTGTCTTGTTGTCCATAAGTTTCCTCCATTTTTAATACAACTTTTATCTATAATATACTTCACCGAGCATAAGATCTCTCTTGAAATCACGGATATTTGTATTCTTATCAATGAATACTGGCTCAATGCCCATTGCTAATGCCCAGTCACCCATCTGATCAGCTGTAAGATCATATGAGAATGCTGTATGATGAGCACCACCTGCTAAGAGCCAAGCTTCTGTACCTGTGTAGAAGTCAGGCTGTGGTGTCCAGAAGTTAATAGCTGTAGGAAGCTTAGGAAGTTCCTTCTCAACCTTCTTACACTCAACATCCTGAATGATAAGTCTGAATCTGTTACCAAGATCAATAAGTGATGTTGCAACGCCAGGGCCTGTCTTAGACTGGAATACAAGTCTTGCTGGATCCTCTCTGTCACCCATTGAAAGTGGCTGGCACTTAATCTGGATAGGACCATCAGCGATTGTTGGACAAATCTCAAGCATGTGAGCCTGGATGATACCTTCCTTGCCCTTAACAAGATTATATGTGTAATCCTCAAGCATTGAAGTACCCTTAGCATCCTTAATGTCCTGAGTCATAATCTTCATAAGACGAACCATTGCAGCAACCTTCCAGTCACCCTCTGCACCGAATCCGTAACCCTTCTCCATGAGTCTCTGGATTGCGAGACCTGGTAACTGCTTAAGAGCACCAAGATCGCCAAAGTGTGTAACGATTGCCTGGTAATTCTTCTCCTCTAAGAATCTCTCGAAACCGAGCTCGATCTGAGCCTGTACTGCTACATGCTTCTTGAATTCTTCAGGATCTCTTCCCTCTAAGAGGATGTCGTACTTGTCATAATACTCATCAACAAGTGCATTTGTATCAGATGCAGATACAGCAGCAACGCTCTCTGCAATCTCATTAACTGGATAAGCATCAATCTCCCAGCCGAACTTAAGCTGAGCTTCAACCTTATCACCTTCTGTAACAGCAACATTTCTCATGTTATCAGCTACTCTCATAACACGGATGTGGCTACTCTCAACAACACCAATTGCTGTTCTCATCCAGCTTGCAATCTTCTCCTGAACAGCCTTATCAGCCCAGTATCCAACTACAACCTTTCTCTCTATTCTCATACGAGAAACAATATGAGCATACTCTCTGTCACCATGAGCAGCCTGGTTCTCATTCATGAAATCCATATCCATTGTCTCATATGGAATCTCTTCATTGAACTGTGTATGAAGGTGAAGGAGTGGCTTACGATACTCCTGAAGACCTATAATCCAGCTCTTAGCAGGTGAGAATGTATGCATCCATGTGATAACACCTGCACACTCAGGATCAAGGTTAGCCTCGTTAAATGTCTTTCTAATAAGCTCATTTGTAATAAGTGTTGGCTTCCATACTATCTCGTAAGGAAGAACACCGCTTGCATTAAGGGCTTCTACTATCTTCTGAGAATGCTCAGCAACATGACTTAAACACTCATCACCGTACAGATCCTGTGATCCTGTACAGAACCAAAACTTGTAATTTCTCTTTGCTAACATACAATTGCTCCTTTTACTAACATACTACAATGCGCCATTTCCGCATCTAACCATATGTTATAACCTGCCCCTGCCTGGTAACAATAGAATATTTTTAGATGTAGGTGGAAATTTTTACGAAAAAAATCCCCGGTGACAATAATCACCGGGGAAATGCTATATAAGTCTTTAATTACTTGTTAGCAATTGCTGCCTTAATAGACTCTGTAAGCTGTGGAACAATCTTGTTAAGATCACCAACTACACCGTAATCAGCTACATCAAAGATTGGTGCATCCTCATCCTTGTTGATTGCTACGATGATGTCAGATTCTTCCATACCAGCAACATGCTGAATTGCTCCGGAAATACCAATTGCAAAGTATACATTTGGACGTACAGTCTTACCTGTCTGACCAACCTGTAAATCCTTTGGCTTCCAGCCTGAATCTACAACTGCTCTTGAACATGAAACCTGTCCACCAAGAGCTTCTGCAAGATCTTCAAGAATCTTGAAGTTTTCAGCAGAACCAACACCACGTCCACCTGATACTAAGATCTTAGCATCCATGATATCCTTGATATCTGAAACTGCCTTAACAACTTCTTTGATTGTTACATACTTGTTATTTGGTGTGAATCCTGGATTGAATTCAATAACTTCT
>JAZLFL010000059.1:0-5507 GCA_045615825.1 Lachnospiraceae bacterium | reverse complement strand
CAGGCAGAATACTTACATTGAACACTACCTTCTTAACCAGATAGTTATATTCCACCATAGCACTGGTTCCATGAGTCAAAGCTTCAGAAAAGAAGAACCATGGCACAAGACCTGCTGTTAAGAAGAGTACGTATGGAATATTGGTAGCTCTGGGACCTGCCTGAGCTCCTGCTCCCATGATAACGTCAAATACCACATAGTACATCGCAATAGTTACAACCGGCTGAATCATGGCCCATACAGCACCAAGGTACGAGCCTGCGTACCTCTTCTTGAAGTCATTCTTAGCAAGCTTCCAAATAAGTCTTCTGTTACTATATAATTCACTAATAAGATTAGTTTTCTTATTCATTACAGCCCTCTCTCAGCCTTATATTCAGCGAAGCTGCTCTGCTTCTTATCCTTATCAGAGAGTAATATTTCCATGTCATCAGCTATAGGCCACTCTACACCTATATCAGGATCGTTATACATCACTCCGCCTTCATCATTAGGATGATAGAAGTCAGAACACTTATAAGCGAACTCCGCATACTCGCTCATAACAAGAAAACCGTGAGCGAAATTCTTAGGCACGAAGAACTGCTTCTTATTCTCTTCGCTAAGAAGCACGCCATACCACTGGCCAAAGGTCTCAGAACCCGGACGAAGGTCAACTGCCACATCATATACCTCACCACGTACTACACGTACAAGCTTATCCTGTGGGAATTCCTTCTGGAAGTGAAGTCCTCTAAGAACTCCCCTCTTAGACGCTGACTGATTATCCTGTACGAACTCAACATCAATTCCAGCCTCTCTGAAATCATTAGCATTATATACTTCCATGAAGTATCCGCGGCTGTCGCCATGAACTGTAGGTGTAATCACCTTAAGTCCCTCAATATGACAAGTCTCAACTGTAATCTGTCCCATTACTATCTCTCCGTTTTCTATATTATTCTAATACTGAACTGTTCATATCTAAATAGCTCAGATTCATATCAACCCTGCCCTCAATACCATCGATGCTTCCTGCAGATGAATACTGCCACATCTGATATGTGCCGCCATAGCTAGGCTTATCATTATATTCTGCAAGCCAGGTTACATTATCTGCACTCAGCTTGGTTATATCCAGTTTCTTATTGAACCAGTTCTTGCTGGCATATATTCCTGCCGTATATCCCGCACTTCTAATCGTCTCGCAGAAGGTCTGCACTATAAACGAACGGTCGATAACCTCCAGGTTATCCGCTCTTCCATGCCCACCTGCACCCTCTGTATCAATGAATACAGGATATTCCAGGTTATAGCTCTTAATGAGCTCAACTACTGCACTGGCCTCTTCAACAGCCTCAACCGTATTAGTCGCCTGAGTGAAGAAGTATACCCCAAGAGGTACACCTGCTAGCGTCGCCTTCTCCATATTAGTGTTAAAATATGGGTCAACTACGATAGTGCCCGTGCTGGAGCCTCGATAACCGCAGCGAACTATCGCAAACTCAACGCCTGCATTTTTGACCTTATTCCAGTCTATCAGGCCGTTATACTTGGATACATCTATGCCGAACTTTGCTCCATCAACAGTCTTAACTGCTGAATTGCCTGAAGACTCCTCGGCCGCATCATTAACAGCTGTGTCTTCCTTGCTGGCATCAATGTCTGCCTCAGTTTTAATCAGGTATGAGATATCATCTATCGCTTTGTATTCAACCTTGGCCTTAACAGTACAGGTCATTGGTTCCGTCGGAACAATATATCCCGGGGTCTCGGACAGAAGGATCTCATAGTCTCCCGGCTTAAGATTCGATACATGGATTACACCATCCATATCCTCATCAACAGCCTCGATTGTACCACCAACAGTCACGGCAAACTGCTTACCCTTAACCAATTTACCATTAGCTCCGGCAATCCTGATTCTTAAGTCCTTTTCCACAGAGCTTGCAGATAATACAACCGGTTCACCCTTAGTATTATTGTACTTGCCTCCACCAATAAGATTCTCATCGAAGAAGGTCTCATCATACTTCCAGGCATCAAGATCACTGTCTATTATCCTGCCATCCTTATCCGCAATCGGACCATCTGACTGCTCAGAAGCTATCGTCGCATGGCTCTTGGTACTCTTATCGAATACGCCATTAACCATAAGAATAATAATGAATACAATCGCAACAAAAAGCGTTACAGTAAGTAACGCTCTTCGAAGTATCTTAGAGTCCATTAGCAACCTCTACTAAATATTTGCCATAGTTAGTCTTCATAAGCGGTTCAGCAAGCTTAAGCAGCTGCTCCTTATCTATGAAGCCTCTCTTATATGCAATCTCCTCAATGCAGGAGATGTATAAGCCCTGTCTCTTCTGGAATGCGGCAACGAAATCGCTTGCATCCAGAAGCGAATCATGGCTACCTGTATCAAGCCATGCAAAGCCTCTTCCCATGGTCTCAACGCGCAGGTCCCCTCGCTCAAGATAAGCATTATTAACTGCTGTAATCTCAAGCTCGCCTCTTGCTGAAGGCTTAATAGACTTGGCAATCTTAACTACATCATTGTCATAGAAGTAGAGTCCAGGAACAGCATAATTGCTCTTAGGATTCTCAGGCTTCTCCTCAATTGATATAGCCTTACCATTCTCATCGAACTCAACAACGCCATACTCTCTTGGATCCCTTACGTAGTATCCAAAAATTGTAGCACCTGTTTCTCTTGAAGCCGCTTCCTTAAGTATCTTACTGAAGCTCTGTCCATAGAAGATATTATCACCAAGTACTAATGCAACATTATCTTCACCGATGAACTCCTCACCAATAATGAATGCTTCTGCAAGTCCATTAGGTGCTTCCTGAATAGCGTACTTAAGATTCATTCCAAGCTGACTTCCATCGCCAAGAAGCTCTTCGAATACTGGAAGATCTCTTGGTGTAGATATGATAAGTACATCCTTAATACCTGCAAGCATCAGTGTAGATAATGGATAATATATCATTGGCTTATCATATACCGGCATAATCTGCTTAGATATAGCCTTAGTAAGCGGATATAATCTGGTGCCGGAACCTCCGGCAAGTATAATTCCCTTCATGTTATCTCCAATCCTGGCTGTTATAATCTCCAGCTCTTAGATGTTATACATATTCTCATAGTACTTCTGGTAATCACCTGAAGTAACATTCTTCATCCAGTCCTCATGCTCGAAGAACCACTTAATAGTAAGCTTAATTCCGTCCTTGAACATTGTCTCTGGCTCCCAGCCAATCTCTTCCCTGATCTTATCAGGAGCTATCGCATAACGGCGGTCGTGACCCTTACGGTCTTCTACATAAGTGATCAGATCCTTAGTCGCAAGCATTTTTCTCGGATCATTAACAGGAAGCATCTCCTGAAGTGTATCGATGATGATATTGATAATCTCGATGTTCCTCTTCTCGTTGTGCCCACCGATGTTGTAAGTCTCGAAGAGGCGTCCCTTCTCCTGAACCATATCGATAGCCTTGGCATGATCCTCAACATAGAGCCAGTCGCGGACATTAAGGCCGTCACCATATACAGGAAGCTTCTTGCCCTGAAGCGCATTGTTGATAATCAGCGGAATGAGCTTCTCTGGGAACTGGTAAGGTCCGTAATTATTTGAGCAGTTAGTGATGTTGGCAGGGAACTTGTATGTGTCCATATATGCCTTAACCAACATATCTGAGCTCGCCTTACTAGCCGAATATGGGCTGTGTGGATCGTATGGTGTCGTCTCATAGAAGAAGGCTGTGTCATCATCTGGAAGCGAGCCATATACCTCATCTGTTGATACATGGAGGAACTTGTGATCCTCTAAGAAAGTGCCGTCCTCGAGCTCCCATGCAGCCTTGGCACAGTTAAGCATAACAGCTGTTCCAAGCACATTAGTCTGTACGAATACCTCTGGATTCTTGATACTGCGGTCAACATGACTCTCTGCTGCGAAGTGCACTACTCTGTCAATGTCATTCTCTGCAAAAATGGCTGCGATTGCGTCCTTATCAGTAATGTCAGCCTTGATGAACTTGTAATTAGGTTCATTCTCAATGTCCTTGAGATTCTCAAGGTTGCCTGCATAAGTAAGGGCATCAACGTTAATGATGTTGATTGTGTTGCCATACTTACGAAGCATGTAATGAATGTAGTTGCTGCCGATGAATCCGGCGCCACCTGTAACTAAATATGTATGCATAAATAATCCTCTCTGCATGTAATCTATTAATATCCAAGATATGAAAGGTTCATATCTACATTGCCACTAATACCGCTCACCTTACCGCTCTTGCTGTACTGCCACATCTGGTAGCCACCGCCATAGGTAGGTGCTGCTGCATACTGTGCAAGCCATATCTTACCATTAATGCTGCCAGGGCTGAACTTAGTCTCAAGCCAGCTCTTATTAGCATATACACCCGGTGTGTAACCGCTGTTGCGGATCGTATTACAGTAAGCGTTAATGACCTGGGTACGTGTACCAGAATCAATCTTATCTCCACGTCCGCCAGATGGCTCAACATCAAGATAGATTGGATATGATATCTTGTAACCGCTTATTAAGCTAAGTGTCATGGATGCTTCCTCAATAGCTTCTACCTCATTAGTAGCCTGTGAGAAGAAGTATATACCAACCTTAAGTCCGGCCTTGGTCGCTCCTGCGATATTAGACTTGAACTTAGGATCCTCAATAAGAGCTCCCGTTGTAGAACCACGGTATCCACATCTGATGATTACGTATGAGATGCCCGAATTCTTAACCTTATTCCAGTCAATGGAACCATTCCACTTGGATACATCTATACCAAGATTGCCTGAGCCCTTCTGAAGAGCACCTTCACTATCGAAGTTATACTTGGCACCCTGGATAACCTGCTCACCAGTAACCTTCTCCCCATCCTTGGTGATGAAGTAGGTCTTGCCATCTTTTTCCTCCCGGCCGGTGTATCTGTTGCCTGTTGCCTCAGATGACTGCTTGTAGAAGGTCTGGTTAGGATTATCGAAATAATTACCTGCTGTAGCCACCTTATAGCTGTCACCATTCTTGATATAGAGCTGCTCACCGTTCTTGGTAAGTAACTTCGCTGAGTTATTAACCTTAGGTGTTGGAGTAACGGTGTTCTCCTTGGCCTTACATACAGTACATACACCATTACTGAAGCTATGACCTTTAGCCTTTAGGATATCCTTCTTAGTCTCCTTGCACTTAGAGCAGACATATGTCTTGTAGCCATCATGCGTACAGTCAGCAGGAACCTCTGTGTCATCCCTCCATGCATGTTCGGTGCACTGAGTTGGAGTGGTCGGGGTAGGGGTTACTGCCGGTGTTGGTTCGGCCGTTGGCTCTGGCGTAGGTTCCGGTGTCGGTTCTGCTGTCGGCTCCGGCGTCGGCTCCTCAGTTGGTGTTGGGGTAGGTTCTTCTCCTGCAGGCTCGCCCTCTCCAGGCTCGGCCCTAACGACACCGATTATGCTATCATCCGTAAATTCTTTTACCTTATAAAACAGCTTATTAATCCAA
>JAZLFL010000058.1:0-6450 GCA_045615825.1 Lachnospiraceae bacterium | reverse complement strand
CTTCCTGGCTGTCAAGTAAGCTCTTATATACATATCCCGAATTGGCTATCTGGCTAACCAGGTCACCATAATAATCGACATAAGATGACTTTTTCTTAACGTTTGGATTAAGAGTTGTTGCTTCATTTTCAAAAGCAGCCTTGAATTTCTCCATTATCTCGTAATCAACAGCGCCGTCTACCTTAACAAATCCAAGCTTTGTTGGCTGCTGAAGTAACTGGGCATTAATCTGAAGATTAGAGGTTGTATATAATGACTCGTTAACATATCCGGTAGTAATTCCTGTTGCAGGATCATACGTACCAACCTGCTCCGGATTGTAGTTCGTAGGAGTCTTTGCATCCGGATCCCATCCTTTAGCTCCAGTGTTATATGCATCGGAAGCTATCTTCTGGAATACCTGGATTGGATTGCCATCAGCGTCCATAAGATATTTACTTGATGGGTTAATCTCCTGTGCAGCATAAGCTGCTTCAGCGATAATTTCATTAATTGTAGTAGCGATACCATGTACTAACTGATCGAACTCAGCCATTACATTCATACATACCGACTGGCTTATCTCGTAATCATATCTGTCCTGAAGAAGATCTGTATAATCAGCTACATGATCTCCTCTTGCAAGCATTGCTGACTTAAGTGAACCAATATCTGTATTAAGATCTGAAGATATAACTCTTGAAAGGTCGAATACCTTAGCCTTGGTAGCTTCTTCCTTAGTGTAATATCTTGAACCCTCTGTGTTGATCTCGAACTTAGCATTCTTCTCCCAGAATGGAGTATAGAAGCCAGTCTCAGGATCCTCGTATAAGCCAATGTTATATGCTATCTCACCTCTGACAAGGTCCTCACCCTCAAGCTGTACCCATACTGTACAGTCTGTATCTTCGGAATAAGTAATGTTGCCATACTTGGATAACTCATCCAAAAGAGCATTTCTCTGGTCTCTTAGGTCGTTAGCGCTCTCGAAAGCGATACCGTGCTCTACTACATTGGTAATCTCTATATTTCTAATCTCGTCATTAAGACGCTTGATATCTTTTGCAATATTATTAATGTTGTATACGTCATTCTTAATGTTGACGTTAAGACTTGCCTGATAATCCTTAAGGCCACCGTATACAGCCTGCGCTCTTGCTACGAACTCAGAACATCTCTCAACGAATAAGCCCTGTGTTACTGCACTGCTTGGATCCTTGGCAAGCTCCTGAACTGATGTCCAGAGATCCTGAATAGACTCGTTAAAGGTCTCTCCATTAAGCTCGTCAAGTAAGCTTTCAATCTCGCTGATTGCATCATATGAAATCTCATAGAATGCACTTCTTCCAGATTCTTTTCTATATGTTGTGTCCAAAAAGGTATCACGTACTTGTCTTGTCTTGGAATAAACGACACCCAGTCCAATCTGCTGATTAGACACACCCTGATTGTTGTACTGGATAGTGTTGTACTTGGCAGTACTGTTAAGTATCTGCTGACGCACGTATCCTTTGGTGTCTAAGTTAGAAATGTTATGTGCAGTTGTATTAAGGGAATTCTGGCTTGTCTGTAAGCCGGATACTCCGATATAAAGGCTTCCCATTAATGGCATAGATGTTACCTCTGGATGTTATTGCTTAGCATCAAAGCCGCCCTTATTCGCTCCCATATACATTCCTGCGCTATATGCGTTGCCTGTGTAATTGGCAGTCTCTGGGGCTGCTTTATAGGCCTGCAGCACATTCATATCGAACTGTATCATCTCTAAGGATTCATTAATCAGTTCCCTGTTCTGATCGTTAACACGACGCATCTGTCCCAAAGTGTCCACGAGACTATCGTAGACTGCTGCCAGCCTGTTCTGTTCAGTTGGTCTTGATTTAAGCATCTCAATCAAGTCCGTCAGCTTAAGTGTATTAACATCCTTGTTAATAACAATAGCTATGTCTTTCATGCTCTCATTTCTCTTGCGATCAAGAGCATTAATCTGGTTTACTATCTCCTGCTCATCATCCGTGATCTTGCCCAGAGCATCCAGATCAGCGCTAATGATAACCGGTGTTTTCGCCATGGATAAAGCGAGTAGACGACCATAAGCCTCATTCTCACTTTCTAATATTAAGATTAGATCCTCCATTAAACTTGCCACCGATTACCTCCAATTAAAATGCGCTGTACTTCTGATAAAGTTTCTCAGCAAGGCTTGCGCCATCTACTTCATAAGTACCGTTGTTGATACGGCTCTTTACAGAAGCTACTAAGTCTTCACGAACATCTGCTGAATTCGCTACTGCCTGCTTAGCAACCTGGATATCCTTGCCCATGCTGGAAATCTGCAGCTGATCAGAAAAACTAGTAGACTTAGTCTCTTTCTTTAACTGCTTGGTACTATTATTGTTGTATAACTGCTGTACCTGAGCATATGCTTCTATACGCATAAAAACTCCTCCTCCGTTAAGGATAATCAATTGGTTTCACTATAGTTATCGGACAGTTAGCTTAATTCTTTAGCCCTTTTTTAATAAAAAACTGTTATTAATATTTACCAAAATCTTCTCCAAGAGAGATGATTTTTTCGTTACGATTTACAGAAACAGATGGCTTCTTTGATGAAGCTGCTGCTTCAGTGCTTCCTCCAAGATTATATACTCTCAAAAGCTCTCTCATGCGTGCAGCCTGACCTGATAATTCATCAGCTGCTGCCGCACACTCTTCACTTGTTGCCGAATTAGTCTGTACAACCTGTGAAATCTGACCAATAGCCTGGTTAATCTGTGCAACTGCTGTTGCCTGGTAGTTGGAAGACTTGGCAATACCAAGAATAAGGTCCTCGCTCTCCCTTACAGCCTTGGTAATCTCTTCGAACGACTTAAATGTATCATTAGCGATACCTGTACCTGTAGCAACCTTGGCAATTGAATCCTCGATAAGCTCTGCTGTCTCAGCTGCTGCCTGTGCACTCTTAGCTGCGAGATTCCTTACTTCATCTGCAACAACCGCGAATCCCTTACCTGCGTCTCCTGCTCTTGCAGCCTCTACTGCTGCATTAAGAGCTAATATATTAGTCTGGAATGCAATATCATCAATAACCTTAATAATCTTGGCAATGCTGTCAGCTGATACATTGATATCATTCATGGCATCAAGCATCATACCCATTTCCTTATTACCTTCACTGACATCATCAATTACTGTATTAATTAATGAAGCTGCCTTATTAGCTTCATCGGCATTCTGCATTGTCTTCTCTGCAACCTCTGCAATGGAAGCTGTTACCTCTTCAATAGCTGAAGCCTGCTCTGTAGAACCTTGTGCTAAAGACTCAGAAGCACTTGCAACCTGTGAAGAAGATGTCATAACCTGGTATGCACCCTGGTCAATATCCTTTAATGCCGCGTAATTGCTCTCAACAAGTGTCTTAAGGGCGTTACCCATAATATCATGCTCAGACTTAGGAGCAACCTTAACTGTAAGGTCACCTGCTGCAACCTCATCAGCTACTGCAGCCTGCTCCTTAAGATGATCTATAACCATCTGAAGCTCATCAATAAGAGTTCCGAACTCATTCTCAGAAACCTTCTGAAGCTCTATATCAGTATTACCCTCAGCAAGCTTCTTACATGCATCTGACATATTCTTAAGATTCAGTCTGATCTCTCTTGAATGAGCGACAGTAGCATATGCCTGGTTAGCTATAATAAGAAGCGCCATTATAATAGAGAAGCCTCTGAACTGTGTTACATACGCACCTGGGTCCGCAGCCTTAACTACACCGCCCATTGCGATGGCAGCACCAATAAATACGATAACTACTAAAACATTAGTAATTGTGTAGCTTATTAACAGCTTTTTATAGAAAGAAAATCCCTTTTTCATATTAAAATCATCCCCTCTGTATTATTTGAATCATCATCCTTAACGTCTCTAGGATCTATTACCTGATCGCCCTGAATCATCTCTGCCTGATCGATGATTGCCTTGTCATTCTCATTAAGAAGCTTATCAGGATCAAGTAATAACTTAACGTCATTACCAACCTTACCAATACCATATACATATTTGTTCTGGCTCTTATCAGCCTTACCAAACGATGGTGAAGGTATAATATTGGCAGCTTCAATCTGAACTACCTCTGCAATCTTCTCAACGATTAGTCCAACTACTGTTGAATTAACATCGATGATAATAATACAGGTTCTGTCTGTATAAGGAATCTCTTCCTGCTTGAATCTTACTCTGACATCAATAACTGGTATAATCTTACCCCTAAGATTAATTAAACCCTTTATATAGTCTTCGCTCTCAGGGATTGCTGTAATCTCCTGATATACAATAATTTCATTAACATATTTAATCTTGATAGCGAAATATTCATTACCAGATTTGAATGTAACGTACTTTTCATCCTGGGCTTTAACGACTTCTGTTTCTTCTTCGTCAATCTCTGGATTTAATCCAAATACCATTGAATCGTCCATTTTGCTCCCTCCCCTTTATTCTATGAGACCTGCAGGGTCTATAATAAGTGCTATTCCACCATCACCAAGCTGTGTACAGCCTGATAATCCTTTAACCTTCTTAACATACTGAGGTATAGGCTTAACAACGATCTCCTGCTTGCCAATAAGCTTATCAACAAACATACATACTCTCTTACCCTCTATCTCGAGTATAAGCATCATACCGTCATCAATATTACTCTCATAGTCCTTAAGGTGATACCATTCACCCAGTCTCATAACCGGATATATCTGGCCACGTATCATAACGCACTCGTCACCGTTAGGCTGCTTAACCATTGTAGCTGAATCGCCACCGATGAATTCCTTAACAACGTCTGTCTGAATAACAAAGTTGGAATTACCAGCCTGCATTACGATACCGTCGATAATTGCAAGAGTAAGTGGAATCTTAAGTAACATTAATGATCCTTCACCCGGCTTACTCTCTATCTCAAGACTTCCACCAATCTCCTGGATATTCTGTACTACAACGTCCATTCCAACGCCTCGTCCTGAATATTCAGTAACCTTATCATTAGTAGAGAAGCCTGGAAGTGTGATAAGCTGCCATACCTCCTTATCAGGATATGAGCTGTCCTTCCTTGCAGGATCTAATAACTCCTGCTTCCTCGCCTTCTCTATAATCTTCTTACGGTCAAGTCCGCCACCATTATCCTTAACGCCAATCCATACCTTGCCAGCCTCCGTCTTGGCAAACAGTGTAATCTTACCCTTCTCAGTCTTGCCTGCTGCCGCTCTCTCCTCCGGCATCTCAATACCGTGGTCTACTGAGTTACGCACAAGGTGCATTAACGGATCTGATATATGCTCAATAATATTCTTATCTACTTCAGTAGTATCGCCTATCATCTCGAACTCGACATCCTTACCAAGCTTCCTTGATACGTCGAATACGATTCTGTTCATCTTCTGGAAGGTATTAGTCAGTGGAACCATTCTCATTGACATGATTACATTCTGAAGATCTGTAGATATCTTACTCATCTGGCCTGCTGCCTTATTGAAGTTATCAAGCTTAAGTCCGGGTACCTTAAGATCAGGATTCTGAAGTACAACTGACTCGGATATTACAAGCTCACCGATGAGATCCATCAGCATATCCATCTTAGCTACATCAACACTGATATATGTAGTCTTCTCAGTTTTCTTCTGCTTATCCTTAGCTAAGCGCTTGCCCTTACCAGGTTCCTTGGTCTGGATGACGAAATCACCAGGTGCAATCGCCTTCTCTTCCTTCTTAACAGGCTCTGCCTTGTCCTTAGCATCTCCCTCTTCAGAAGCCTTGCCCTCAATCTCTTCAACGCTTGCATCAAGATCTATGCTTAAGTCAGAACCGAATACATCGAAGCCCTTCTGATACTGGGCTGGATTAACCTCGAATATCTCAACGGACTGTATCTCGTAACCCGTTCCAATGATTGCCCTTATCTCTTCCTCAGTCTTCTGCGTCTGTAAAAGAAGCTTAAAGCCCTCATCCAAGATAACCTGTCCGCTATTCGCATCCGTAATAATATCATCTGGCAGATACTGCATATCCTCTGCCATATCCTTAAGTGCATATACTGCCTTATACGCATGTACATTGGACATTACTGTATCCGGCTTATATACAATATATATCTGGAAGTAATGACTCTGTCCTGTTGCCATTGGTGCAATGTAGAACTGTGTTGGTTCCTCATGCTTATTAACAGGTACTGCTCCGTCAATCTTCTCACCCTTAATCATATTAAGGAAATCATCAAGTCCCTTAATTATGTCCTGTGCATTACCGTCCGCATCTTCACCATCAGAAAGCTTATCCATCTCTCCCTGTATGAAATCCGCAACCTCAAGCACATGCTCAACCAATTTAATATGAGGCACATTATCAGGATGTGACTCTCTTAAATAGTAGAAAACGTCCTCTAACTTATGAGATACTGCCGTAACCTCATCAAACATCATG
>JAZLFL010000057.1:0-14640 GCA_045615825.1 Lachnospiraceae bacterium | reverse complement strand
ATATGCCTCATCGCTAAGCGTGCTGCGCATATACTCATCAATCCGGATTCCCTTACGTATATAATTAATCCCCGCGTACAGATCCATGCAACGAAGCTTATCAATCTGATATCTGAATGTCTTAATAACATTAACAGTTGCCTTTCTATCCTTATATAACTCACACAGCTCATTAAAGCTTATTGTCTCCCCGCTTATGCTATCCCGCCTTATATATCTTGAAGGCTTATTCATAACTGGGAAAAGATGATCGACACTAAGTCTTTCTCCATCTGCTGCAAGCTTTAGATAGTTAGCGAACACCTTATAATATTCTGTCTTATAAGGATTAAACGGCTTCTCTTCCATCGAGCATTCAATCCCATTAGTTCTTAACAGCTCCGCATACCTTGAGGCCTCCCTGTTGGTTCTAAGGAACAGTGCAATATCACTTTTATTAATTCCTTTCTCCAGGCATTCTTTAATAACTCTTACAATATCTTCATCCTCATCACTTAATTCTTCATAGCCCCTAATATCCACAGGCTCTCCCATATTTTCAGGATTCGCTCCCACAATATTCTTAGGATATCTGACCTTATTCTCTGATATAACCAGTCCCGCTGCATTAATAATGTTATTACTGCACCTGTAATTGGTACTAAGTCTGTACATCGAAGCCTCAGGATAACCCTCCAGGAATCCAAGCATAATCTTACTGTTGGCACCCCTGAAGCCATAGATACTCTGGTCATCGTCCCCACATACCCACAGATTGTTATTAGGAGCCGCAAGCATTCTTACAATGTCATACTGAATATCATTAATATCCTGATACTCATCTATTAGGATGTACTTATATAAATCACGATAATAACCTAAGATGTCCTCATTTTTCCTGAATAGATTACGTACAATAAGCAGCATATCTTCAAAGTCTATCTTATTAGCTGCCACCTGCAGATTACGATATTCCCTATATATATTGAGGAACTGAGTCTTGGTAATATTCGTAACACCACTATCATAGTCGTAGTCCTTCTCACCTATATTCTTATAAAAGCCGACCTCCTTTAATACTGCGTCAATTAGTTCATTCTCAGGCTTATTACATATGCCGGAATCAATAATTGCCTTCCCCATTAACATCCTCTTATCACGCAGAGACAGAATATGTGATGTATTGTAATGGTACTGTGTGTTAATAATCTGGAAAAATACTGAATGGAACGTACCGAAATTAACTGGATAAACGGTATCTTCAGTAAGTAGAATAAATCTACTCTGCATCTCGACTGATGCAGCTTTTGAAAAAGTGATAACTAATATCTCCTCAGGGGGGACATTAAGTTCTTCGATAAGGTATTTGATTCTGTTGGTTAATACTCTGGTTTTACCGGAGCCCGGTCCTGCAATTACAAGTGCAGGACCAGTTCCGTGATTAATAGCTAATTGTTGTTCGGGACTGAATGTCAATTACGCATTCACAGAAGCCTCAAGCTTCTCAATTCCCTTCTTAATTCTTGCAACTGACTCTTCCTTACCAAGAAGTTCAAGAATCTCTGTTGCACCAGCTGGTGTCATCTGCTTACCAGATGCAGCTGTTCTGATTGGCCAAAGTACATAACCATTCTTGTAGCCCTTATCTGCTACGTACTCCTGAAGCTTGGCATATAATGCATCATTACTGTAATCATCACATGCCTCAAGGATTGGAAGAACCTCCTTAAGTACCTGAAGCGAAGTCTCTGCGTTAGTCTTCATCTTCTTATGTGTGTACATCTCCACATCATACTCTGGAACTTCCTCGAAGAAATCAATAAGATCTGGAATATCTGGGAAGACCTCAATTCTTGTCTTAACAAGCTCAGCAATCTTCTTCTTATCAATATCCCTCTTAATAGTCTCTTCAATAAATGGAAGTGCTCTCTCATAGAAAGCATCAAAATCCATCTTCTTAATATACTCGCCATTCATCCACTTAAGCTTTGTATAGTCGAAAACTGCTGGCGACTTATTAATATGTCTGTAATCAAATAACTTGGTAAGCTCGTCTAATGAGAATATCTCATCGTTACAGTCAGTTGGACTCCAGCCAAGCAATGCTACGAAGTTAACAACTGCTTCTGTTAAGAAGCCCTGCTCAATAAGATCCTCATAAGATGAATGTCCACATCTCTTTGATAACTTCTGATGGCTCTCATCTGTAATAAGCGGACAGTGAACATATACTGGTACATCCCAGCCAAAAGCCTCATAAAGACGGTTGTACTTAGGTGATGATGAAAGGTACTCATTACCTCTTACTACATGTGTGATTCCCATAAGGTGATCATCAACTACATTAGCGAAGTTGTATGTAGGGAATCCATCAGACTTGATCAGAATCATATCATCAAGCTCTGAATTATCTACTGTAATATCACCATATATCTCATCTGAGAATGTTGTTGTACCTGTATTAGGATTATTCTGACGAATTACATAAGGCTTTCCTGCGGCTAAGTTAGCCTCTACCTCTTCCTTACTAAGTCCTAAACAGTGCTTATCATATACATTGATTTCCTTACCAGCTATTGTCTGATGAAGAGTCTCAAGTCTCTCCTTATCGCAGAAACAGTAATATGCCTCACCTTTATCAATAAGCTTCTTAGCATATTCAAGGTAGATTCCTGAAGCCTGTCTCTCACTCTGTACATATGGACCAAAGCCCTTATCAATATCTGGACCTTCATCATGCTTAAGTCCAGTCTTCTCAAGTGTACGATATATAATATCTACTGCACCCTCTACTAATCTCTCCTGATCTGTATCCTCTATTCTAAGGATAAAGTCTCCGTCCTCATGCTTCGCAATAAGGTACGCATACAAAGCTGTACGCAGGTTACCTACATGGATTCTTCCTGTAGGACTTGGAGCAAATCTTGTTCTGATTTTCATAATATAACTCCTCGTTTACTCAACAATTTCCTGATTAACATGAGGCAATGGCAATCTGTTCTCAGCCGCAGCCTTGAATTCTGCCACATTCTTCTGGGCAAGCGGAATTGCAATATTAGTTCCGGCACCGGCTATACAACCACCCGGACATGCCATACCTTCAATAAGGCAGCCCTTCTTCTTACCGGCCTTGGCAAGAAGTAATGCCTTCTTACACTCTGCAAGACTCTCTGCATGCTCAATATTAACCTCAACATCAGGATAATATTCTCTAATAACTGCTTCAATGGCACCAGCTACACCACCAGCTACACCATATCCACGTCCAGCTCCTGATGCATCATTCATCTCTTCTGGTACCTCGATCTCGCTAGGAACAATTCCCTTAGCCTCGAACATACCTGTCAATTCCTCAAATGTAATAACGAAATCAACATCAGATCTGACTGTTCTTCTTGAAGCCTCTAACTTCTTGGATGCACATGGTCCAATGAAGACAACCTTGGCATCAGGATGCTCTTCCTTAATAACTCTGGCTGTAGCAACCATTGGTGTTAAGGCATTGGAAATACTTCCAATTGTCTCAGGGAAGAACTTCTTGGCAAGTACAGACCAGCTAGGACAGCAAGATGTGAGAAGGAATGGAAGCTCCCCTGTTGCCACTTCTTCAACATAATGCTTAGCCTCTGTCATTGCACCCATATCGGCTCCGATAGCTGTCTCATATACAGCAGAAAAACCGAGGTCCATTAAGGCCTTCTTGAACTTAGCAGGTGTAACATCCGGGCCGAACTGTCCAACGAATGCCGGAGCAACCTGTGCGATAATCTCCCCGCCTTCCTGCATAGCTCTGATTAACTGGAATATCTGTGACTTATCAGCAATAGCACCAAATGGACAACTAACCATACACTGACCACATGATACACACTTGTCATTATTGATAATTGCTCTGCCCATGTCATCATCTTCAATAGCTGCAACACCACATGCCTGAGCACATGGTCTTACCTGATGAGTAATAGCATCATATGGACAGATTGCCTTACATTTACCACACTTTATACAGAGTGAAGTATCAATATAAGATTTGCCATCCTTCATGGAAATAGCACCCTTAGGACATACCTCCTGACATGGATGCGCAATACAGCCCATGCACTTATCAGTAACGGAATACTGATTACTTGGGCACGAATTACATGCAGATGGAATAACCTGCATTAAAGGTGGCTCGTAATACTTAGCAGCAATATCAGACTCAGCAAGTCCCTGTGTAAGATGGCTTGGCTTGTTCTCTGGTCTTAATGATAGTCCCATAGCAAGACGAAGTCTCTCACGGACAATAGCTCGTTCTCTGTAGATATTCTCACGAACTATTGGCTCATCATAATTAACAATCTTGTATGGAAGTGCTTCCATATCATCTATAAGATTATCTGAGTTATACGCAAGATTAGCAACTTCCATAAAGATTCTGCGTCGCATCTTGCGAACCTGTGTATCAATACCTCTCATACGGCTCCTTAATCAAAAAATATTATCTGACATCACCAAGGAAGAATAATGCCACTGTTCCACAACCTGTATGTGAACCAATTGTTGGTCCAATATAATTAATCATAAAGCTTGTAATTCCGAATCTCTCCTTAATCTCATCTGCAACGAACTGAGCATCTTCCTCACAGTCGCTATGACTAATAAATACAATTTCATTCTTATCAGCATATGAACCCATATGCTCACCCATGTAATCAACAAGCGCCTTAAGTGACTTCTTACGGCCTCTTACTGTCGAGAGCTTAATGAGGCATCCCTCATTATCTACATGTAAAATAGGCTTAATATTAACTAATGATCCTACAACAGCTGCACCCTTACTTACACGTCCGCCACGATATAAATGGAACAGATCGTCCGGTGTGAATGCATGCACAATATTAAGCTTATGCTCCTCAACCCATTTAGCATTCTCTTCAAGTGTCATTCCTGCATCTCTGTTAGTAAGAGCGTAATGCACCAGAAGACCTTCGCCCATTGAAGCAGCTAATGAATCAACAACATATATATTAAGATCAGGATTCTCTTCCTTAAGCTCTTCAGCTGCAATTCTTACACTGTTAACCGTTCCACTAAGACCTGATGAGAAACTGATAACTAAGATATTCTTAGTCTCCTGCATGAACTGCTCAATAACTCTCTTGGCCTGGTCCGGATTAACCTGCGAAGTTGTTGGCATCTCACCATCTCTGACTCTCTGGTAAAATTCCTTCTCAGATAATTCCCTGCCTGTCTCTCCCGAATATTCTTCGTTACCGAAGATATAAGACAGCTTCATAATGCCCAGATCATGACTTGCAATATATCCCTCAGGAAGATCTGCAGTTGTATCCGTAATAATCTTATAATCGAACATATATAACCTCCATCAAAAAGCCAGGTATCCGTCAATAATTACATAGTACGACTCGATTATAATACCACTAATCCACGAATATTGAAAGCAATTTGCAACAAAAAGGACCCTCCACATTGCGTCAATGTCACCGGAGGGTCTCTCTAATTATTTATTACTATAGTCCTGGCAATGAAGAACTGGCTGAATAGGATCTGTCTGCTTCAGAGTAGCCTGTACATCGATAACTCGCTGGTTGGAACTACCCTTCCAAAGAAGCTTTGTGTCCTTAAGATCATTGACGAACTCA
Organism: Lachnospiraceae bacterium; assembly: GCA_045615825.1. Classification (GTDB taxonomy): domain Bacteria; phylum Bacillota; class Clostridia; order Lachnospirales; family Lachnospiraceae; genus Colinaster. The sequence goes on along the minus strand of JAZLFL010000057.1, from coordinate 9,016 downwards.
CCGTCAACAACCACATCAATATTCTTCATCATTGGATAATGCCATATATCCTTCCAGTCCGAACCTGTATATAACCAGATTGTCTTATTAGGATATTTCTCTCTTATCTCTGCAACTAAAGCTCTGACATCCAATCTGTTAGCAGAATGAAGTGGATCTCCACCCGATAATGTTATGCCTGATATATAGTCCTTATCGAGCTGGTCGAAAATCTCAGCCTTGGCAGCATCATCGAAAAGAAGTCCTCCATCAGGATCCCATGTAATAGGATTCTGACACTGCTTACAGCAATGATCACATCCAGATACCCAGAGCACTACTCTAAGACCATCGCCATTAAGCATATCGTCCTTCGTAATATTATGATATCTCATACTACATTGACTTCCTTTCTGCTATCTCTGCCATCTTGGCAGCATTAAGTCTTGTATCTCCATGAACTCGTGAATATGAAAGATATCCATTCATTCTGTCAATCTTAGTAAGGTTCTTAGAACCACACTTTGGACATACGTCCATCTCAAGTTCCTGATGACCACAGTCATCACAGTAAGCAAGGCTTAAGTTAACACCTTCATAAAAGCCCATATCCATAGCTCTTCTTATAAGTGTCTTAACTGCCTCAAGATTATAATCTATTGGGTACTTAACGTACTGAATCTTACCACCATTGCAAAGTTCCCAGAATCTGTACTCTGTATTCTGCTTCTCTATTGGTGTAATATCCTCTGATACATGGCAGTGGAATGAATTAGATACATAATCTCTGTCAGATACGCCTTCAATAATTCCATACTTCTTTCTAAACTGCTGTACCTGGAGGCCACAGAGGTTCTCTGCTGGCGTACCATAAATAGCATAGAGATTGCCATCTTCTTCCTTGAACTCATTAATCTTCTGATTGATATGCTCAAGTACTTCTACAGCAAATGCTCCGTCTTCAACTAAGGACTTACCATTGTATAGCATCTGAAGCTCATTAAATGCTGTAATACCGAAGGAAGCTGTAGCTGACTTAAGAATTGGCTTAATCTTATCTGAAAGCTTTAAATTACCGCCAAGGAAACCACCTTCACAGTATGCAAGTGGATTAGTAGACGCTCTCATCTCTCCAAGGTATGCATATGTACGAATATGGAGCTGACGAATAAGGTTAAGATAATAATCCAATAATTCATAGAAGTCCCTGCTCTCCTGACGGGACTTGGCAAGAATCATAGGAAGGTGAAGGCTTACAGCACCGATATTGAAACGTCCAACGAAGATTGGCGAATCATTATCATCTGCAGGATGCATACCACCTCTCTCATACCAAGGACTTAAGAAAGCTCTACAGCCCATTGGAGAGATAATCTTGCCATACTGCTTATACATACTTGCAATATATCCCTTACCAGTAAGTGATAACCAGTCTGGATACATAGTCTTGGCAGAACACTCAACTCCTGCCTCAAATACATCTTCAAGTGGCTTACCTGGGCCATGAAGGTTCTCATCATATAAGAATACAATCTTAGGGAACAGTACAGGCTTCTTACACTCAGCCTTACCCTGTCCTCTACGACGTACATTAAGCATTGAAATAGTAGCAAGCTTAGCGAATCTTCCAGTACCTGTACCTGCTGTTACAGTAATGAACGGATAATCACCTCTTGATGATGCAACAGTATTGAACTTATACTCCCATCCCTGGAAGCCCTGTTCCATCTCTCTTACTACATCTGCATAACCCTCTGCCTCAGCCATCTCTGGATCAATGCCAAGCTTTGCATACTTATTAAGATACTTCTTATAAGACTTCTCAGCATATGGCTCAAGAATCTCATCAACAGATGGTACTGTGAATCCACCATACTGCTGGCTTGCTGCAGAAAGAACAATATCACCAATAACATCAAATGCTGTATCAAGAGTCTTAGGCTCGTTATACCATATATTACCCATCTCAAATCCGCCGGATAATACATTCTTAACGTCGAACAGACAGCAGTTCATAGTATCTCTTCTGGCGCTCATATCATGGATATATATATATCCGTCACGACAAGCCTGAATCTCCTCCGTTGTTAAGAAGAACTTCTGATATAACTCCTTATTAAGCTGATTAAAAATAAGGGATCTCTTAGTAGATACAAGGGCAGAGTCGGTATTAGCATTCTCCTTGTCACCAATGTACATAATAGACTGGCTCTTCTTATATACATCATCAAGCATTCCGACAAAGTCCTGCTTATAATTACGGTAGTCACGGTATGACTTGGCAACTATTGGCTTAACCTGCTCAAGGGCACTCTCTACTATGTTATGCATAATAGGAATAGGTACCTCATTAGTATCCAGCTCGTCTACCTTCTTAACAACGAACTGACATATAAGCTCCTTCTCCTCATCTGTAAACTTAGTAAGCGCTCTGTATGCACTCTTTCCAACGGCTACAATAACCTTCTGAACATTAAACTCTTCACGACTGCCATCCTTCTTAATTACAACAACCCTTGATGATGGCTTAAAGTTATCTCCGTAATAATTATCCTTGCTCTCCACTGCTGGCTCGATATAATCTGCCATATGTTCTTCCTCCAAAAATTACATGCCAAAACACCACAACATATTGTGGCAAGTTCTAGTATATCCAACTAAGGATAGTATGTCAAAAGAAAAAATATACAAAATCATAATTTATTTTTTGTTAAATATTTTTTAGTTTTTATTAGTAACAGATATATAAACAAAAAGGGATATTCTTCAGTAGTCCTAAAGAATATCCCTAAATCCCTTATATCCCGTTAAATAAAGGAAATTATTCTGTTTTATCAGCTGTATCCACGTTATCAGCCTTGGCATTCTTGCTCTGTCTAACCTTGATACCAGCAATTACTGCTCCTACAATACAAACAGCAAATATAACATATACTAATAAATATGATAAAAAACTATTTAAAAAAGCCATACATACCTCCAAAAGTAACCTAGATAATAGTAACACCCGGCCACCTATGAGTCAATAGAAACGTTATCAGCAGCAGTCGTCGCAAGCTCGTCACATCTCTCATTCTGTGGATGTCCGGCATGCCCCTTAACCCAGGTGAATCTTACCTGATGTGGCTCCATTGCCTTAAGGAGTCTTAACCAGAGATCTATATTCTTAACCTCATTAGTCTTGCCGCGCCTCCAGTTGGATTTAACCCATCCATCAATCCAGTGCTGATTAAATGCATCAGTAACATATTTGGAATCTGACACAATCTCAACGCCACATGGCTTAGTAAGAGCTTCCAGTCCGGTAATAACTCCCATAAGCTCCATTCGATTGTTGGTAGTCTTAGGATATCCACCACTATACTCTCTTACGTGAAGCTTACCATTACCATCAATATATTCTATTACTGTTCCATATCCGCCCGGTCCATCCGGGTTACCCCTTGCGGATCCATCTGTATAAATTGTTACATTCATATTATTTTTCTATTAATACTAAATCTGCCACCTATAGCTTCCATCCTGCTCATAGCCCTTGGCCATATCGTAGGCCTTGTCAGTTATATCCTTATCATAGCCTACTATCTCTAAAAGCTTAATGGCATTCCTTGTTGTTGCCATACCCGGAAGCATCTTATATGCAAACGAGATATCATTACCTTCAATCTTTTCCTCGAAATGGTAATTGTCATAATACTCTGCAAGTAATTCAGCAAGCTCTAAATCATGGGTTGCCGCTAGTACCCTTCCATTAACTGCAGACAGGCTTCTAAGAATTATACTCGAAGCAGATATTCTCTCAATTGTGTTGGTTCCTCTAAGCACCTCATCCACGCATGCAAGAATTGGTACATCCGGCTTCTTGCCTTCATCCAATATACGCTTAAGTGACTTAATCTCTGTCATATAGTAACTCTCACCCGCAAATATATCATCACTAAGCGCCAGGGATGTATATATACGGTATGCAGGGGCCTTATAGCTTGTAGCAGTCACTGTATTAATGGACTGTGCAATAATAGCTGCTACTGTTACTGTCTTAAGCATTGTAGACTTACCAGATGCATTGGAGCCTGTAAGCAGTATGCCACGTCTAAGTGTTATATCATTAGTAACCGGATTGCTTAACAGCGGATGATATATCTCCTTAGCCTCATAGTCGCCGTCTGTAAACTCTGGAATGCAATAGCCATTAAGATATTCTCTGTATGATGCAATAGCTAAGGCGCTGTCAATTTTACCCATGATAGTAAGCATCTCATCGATATCATCCCAGTGCTTACCTATCTCATCTCTCATCTGGAAGAACTTAATAATATCCAGATGGAAGAACATCCTCACATAATCAAGCAGGATCTCAAGTATATTACCCGTGCCAGAATTAGGACTCATAATAAGATACGAGAATCTGGTAAAGCTTGCCATTCTCTTCGTAAGCTCTCGTAGTCTGTTCTGCTCATTGGCAATAACATTCTGCTTCTTAGCACAGATAAGCTCTGCGCCATTAATCACCCTGAAGACATAAGCAAAACTGATTATATATGGCTCGATTCGTCTCTTCTTGGTAAAGTAAGTCACTCCACTGTACATAAGAAGTGCGACGAAGGCTATCATACCGATACCAAAGCTCACAAACATCACAAATACGGACACTCCAATCAGCAGAAGCGTCCACACGTCCTGATTGAAGTTCTCATCAGCTATGAGTTCAAGGTTATTAAGGTAATCATAGATACTGTACTTACCTGTTCTGCCACATCTGTGCATAGTAAGCATCATATCAACCCTGTCATCCTCATTCTGCATGTAATGAGTGATCTTAGGCTCCATATCCTCACTGAATTCCTTAAGGGCCTTAATATCCGTCTTCGGTGCCCTTAACAGATGATACAGATATTCCTCTCCTGCCGATGACTGCGTCCTGTTCATCTCCATGAACACAGAATCCATATCAAGGTCATTCCAGGTGATATCATCCACCTCATAATCTGCTTCATGATTCTTATGATATCCGCAGACATGCTTATACTCACCATCTTTAAAGACACGTGTATTGGCTGCGCCATATGAATTAATTATGCTGTTTTTGATAAATATATTTCTTTGTCTATTATTAAAAGTACCATAGCCAATGATAACAATGGCTACGGCACATAATAAACCTATTAGAATCAGATTCTCCACTAACGAAGCTTCTCCATAATCTCTTCTGACTTACGATATATCTCTTCTACATCTGCATTAGTGAACTTACCATCCTCATACAGAATCTTACCATCAATCATAGTCATCTTAACATTACTCTTACATCCACTGAATACGATGTTATTAGGGATATTAAGAATTGGCTGCATGTTAGGCTGTGACAGATCAATCATAATGATATCTGCAAGCTTGCCGGCAGCAAGTACATCTGCATCGGCATGACCTAATGTCTTAGCACCATTAACAGTTGCCATCTTAAGTACTTCTTCTGCTGGAACAGCAAGTGGATCCATCTCCTTAATCTTGCCAAGTACTGTTGCAAGATACATCTCTCTGAACATATCAAGTGCATTATTTGAACTAGGGCCATCTGTACCTAAAGCAACTGTAATGCCCTCTCTTAAATAATCTGTTAATGGTGCGATTCCACTTGCAAGCTTGGCATTGGAAGCAGGATTGGATACAACCATAATACCTCTCTTCTTAAGGATCTCCCAATCCTCCGGAGTAGTCCATACACCATGATAGATAACGCCACCAAAGTCGAACAGGCCAAGGCTGTCAAATAATGCAACTGGTGTCATGCCATATTTCTCAACACACTCATCAACCTCTGTCTTAGTCTCTGACATGTGAACATATAACGGAGCCTCATACTTATGGATGAGCTTCGATACGTTCTCAAGTAATTCCTTAGGACATGTATATTCTGCATGAACGCCCATCTTGAATCCAACCAATGGGTACTTACCATTAAGCTTATTATATCTCTCCTCTAATACCTCAAGAGTCGGTCCGAACATATTAAGACCCGATACAAGCTCGCATCTCATTCCCATCTCCTGGCATGCATCTGCGATAGTCTCTGGAATAAGATACATATCCTCAATTGCTGTAACACCGCTTGTAAGGTATTCAAGTATTGCAAGCTTTGTTAACCAGTAACAGTCCTCACCATCCATCTTGGCTTCTCTTGGGAATATCTCATTATTAAGCCAGTCCTGAAGATTAAGTCCATCTGCCAGGGATCTGAATGCTGTCATACCTGAATGTGCATGGCAGTTCTTAAAGCCAGGCATAAGCACATTACCTTCACAGTCAATCTCTCTGTCAGCATCAACTGCTGGTGCATCTTCCGCTGTTCCAATATAGCTTATCTTATTATCTGTGACATGGATCTCACCATTAAAGATATCCTGTCCTTCAACCATTGATAAAATTCTTGCATTATATAAACGAATTGTCATCTTAGTTCCTCTCTGGATTAAATATTACCGAATCTCTTAACTGATTCAGTTACTAATGTCTTAAACTTAGGCGCTGCCTCAGCTGCAGCCTCCTGCACTTCCTCGTGAGTAAGTGGATTAGCAGAAAGTCCTGCTGCAAGATTACATACACATGATATACAGCAGATCTTCATACCCATATGATTAGCTGCAATGGACTCTACTACTGTAGACATACCAACAGCATCTACTCCAAGCTTACCTAACATTCTTATCTCTGCAGGCGATTCAAAGCTTGGACCGGTAAGATATGCATATATACCCTTCTGAAGCTTAATACCCTCAGCCTTTGCAACATCCTCTATAATCTCCTGAAGCTCTACATCATAAATATGAGACATATCAGGGAATCTTAAGCCCAGTTCATCAATGTTAGGTCCAATCAATGGGTTAGGAGCCCATGTGGCAATATGATCTGTAACTAACATAAAGTCACCAGCTGCAAATGATGGATTAACACCACCTGAAGCATTAGTTAAGAATATAATCTCTGCTCCTAACATCTTCATAAGTCTTGTTGGGAGTACAACATCGGAAATTGGATATCCTTCATAGTAATGTACACGACCCTTCATGCATACTACAGGTACATCATCAACATATCCGAAGATGAACTTGCCAGCATGTCCAACAACTGTGGATACTGGGAAGCCTTCAATATCACTATACTCAACTTCGCACTCAACCTTTATACTGTCTGCATAATCACCAAGGCCCGATCCAAGTACAATTGCAACCTTCGGAACGAAATCTGTCTTAGCACGAACTGAAGCTACACAATTAAGTAATTTCTCATAAACAGGATTCATATATTCTTCCTCCTTAATAGCGTTATTAGTGCTTTTATTATAACAAAAATCCCCGGCTAATTCCAGCCGGGGACTATTACTCAATATTAATTACTTAAGCTTAACTTCTCCCCAGAAATCTGTAGGAATAAGTCCGATATATGTCATACCAGCATTAAGAGTAAGCTCATCACCATTCTCTAAGAAGTAGTGTGTAATACCATTCTCTGTCTTCTTCTCCCAGGTAATCTTTGTCGACTTACCACCATAGATGTATAAGCCTTCTCCCTTACCCTTGTCACCGAAGAAGTTATCGTATGCCATGTATCCGTTCTTATCAAGCTGAAGGATATCAGCCTTCTGAAGAATAACGTTAGTAAATGAAAGTACCTCATTAGTCTCGCCATCTACATGTGCGCTACCGTACTCATAGTACTCATATACATTCTTATCAGCATTGTAGTTAAGCTGTGACTTGTTGTGCTTGAATGGACCGCTAAGATCAACCTTTGTAGCCTCTTCACCATCAAGTTCAATAGGATTGCCCTTTGTTGTGAACTGGAAGTGAGGTCCCTCATAGTACTGGTCATACTCTGTTGAATATGAAGAATCAGCAAATGCCTTCTCAAGGTCACCCTTTACAATGTACTCTGTGAACTCTCTTGCCTTACCATTATTAACACGGCTGAAGATTCCAGAGAAATGCTGTGCATAATCATGTGCGAAATAAGCATCAATGTAGAATGGACCACCATCATGACACATAACTGCATTGTACTCACCTGCAATCCAGATATTAGTAGGTCTGATTGATCTGATTGAACCTAACTGCTCAATGTTACCCCAGTCCTTATATACAACCATAAGTCTTGTTACACGGTCATTAGCTGTAGAGTTAACTAACTCATAAATAATATCTGCTGTATTAAGTCCGTAATGTGGAAGAGCTGAGCTCTCATTATCAACCATTGCTGCGATTGGCTTCTGCTTCTCAATATCAAGGCTGATTGGAAGACCTGTTAACTCACTGTAGTACATACCTTCTGGAAGTTCTTCCTCTGCAGGAGCTTCCTCTTCTACAGGAGCTGCTTCTACTGGCTTCTCCTCAATTGCAATTATCTCAGGCTTAACTTCTTCTACAACTTCCTTCTCCTTCTTACCACAAGCTGTAAGAGCAAGACAAGCACTGATTCCAATAAGCGCAAGTAATAAATTCTTCTTCATTTTATATAAATCCTTTCGTTATTTCCCATCAAACCGTGAATTATTATAACTAAAGTTCAGCCATAATTCAAGTGAAATCTCGATAAGTGGTTTACCTAATCCTATTCAAACTTAACTCTCTTGAAGTTCTTCTTGCCTCTTCTAAGGACAATTCCTTCTCCCCCGAGGTCCTCTGGAGCATATAAAGCCTTAACATCTGTTACCTTCTCATCATTAACAGATACACCACCCTGTTCAACAGCACGTCTTGCCTCATTACGAGTTGGTGTAAGACCAGATGTAACAAGTAATCCAAGGATATCAATCTTGCCGTCACGAAGATCAGCCTCTGTAATGGCTACTGTTGGAATATCAAGAGCGCCAGCACCACCAAACAGTGCCTTAGCTGATTCCTCAGCCTTCTTAGCCTCTTCCTCGCCATGAACAAGCTTAGTAAGTTCGAATGCAAGTATCTCCTTAGCCTTGTTAAGCTCAGCACCTTCCCACTTGTCCATAGCATCAATCTCTTCAAGTGGAAGGAATGTAAGCATTCTG
>JAZLFL010000056.1:0-5400 GCA_045615825.1 Lachnospiraceae bacterium | reverse complement strand
GTCTTGTTGCAATCCTTGACGCGGATAAGGAAGGATTCTTAAGGTCGGGAACATCGCTTGTTCAGACTATTGGCCGTGCAGCCCGTAACAGCGAAGGCCATGTAATAATGTATGCTGATAATATGACGGATTCCATGAAGTATGCCATAAGCGAGACCAACAGAAGACGTGAGATTCAGCAGGCGTATAATGAGGAACATGGAATTACACCAACCACAATCAAGAAGGCTGTAAGGGAATTAATCAGCATAACCAAGCAGATTGCCCAGGAGGAGATGCGCTTCGAGAAGGATCCGGAGAGCATGTCCATGGATGAGCTTAAGAAGCTTATGGATAAGATTGAGAAGCAGATGCGTAAGGCGGCAGCAGAGCTTGACTTCGAATCTGCAGCAGAGCTCAGGGATAAGCTTATAGATATTAAGAAGATGTATGAACAGAAGGATGCTTAGGATATACAGACATGAATAAAATTATTAAAATCAGAAAGGCTTCAGAGCATAACCTTAAAGGAATTGATATAGACATACCAAGAGATAAATTTGTAGTACTTACCGGTCTGTCAGGATCGGGTAAGTCATCCCTTGCTTTTGACACAATCTATGCCGAAGGTCAGCGTAGATATATGGAGTCCATCTCTAGCTATGCAAGGCAGTTCCTAGGCCAGATGGAGAAGCCTAATGTTGAACTTATAGAGGGACTTTCTCCTGCTATTTCCATTGATCAGAAGTCCACTAACAGGAACCCAAGATCTACAGTTGGAACCGTCACAGAGATATATGATCACTTCAGACTCCTGTATGCGAGAGTAGGTACACCTCATTGTCCAGAGTGTGGCAAGGTTATTGCCAAGCAGACAATCGACCAGATGGTGGACCAGGTTATGTCGCTTTCTGAAGGCACCAAGCTTCAGATTCTGGCACCTGTCGTAAGGGGCAAGAAGGGAAGACATGAGAAGGTGCTGGAGAGTGCAAGGAAGAGCGGTTATGTACGTGTTAACGTTGATGGTAACATGTATGATCTGTCCGAGGATATCGAGCTTGATAAGAATATTAAGCATAATATTCAGATTGTAGTGGACAGAGCGGTAGTGAAGGAAGGCGCCGAAGCCCGTCTTGCAGATTCCTTGGAAAACGCGATTGCACTGGGTAACGGCTTGGTTGAAGTTGATATAGTAGGTGGGGATGTGCTTACATTCTCAGACAGCTTTGCATGTGTTGACTGTGGAATAAGTATTTCGGAGATTGAGCCTAGAAGCTTTTCGTTTAACAATCCATTTGGTGCATGCCCGGAGTGCGCCGGACTGGGATACAGAATGGAATTTAATCCAGAGCTTCTGATTCCTGACCGTAGCTTAAGTATCCACGAGGGAGCTATCTCCTGCATAGGATGGCAGTCATCGCTTAAGCCGGGGAGCTTTACCTACGCGATGTTAGATGCTTTGGCCAGGGCTTATAAGTTCTCGCTTGATACTCCGTTTAACAAGCTGCCACAGGATGTACAGGATCTGATTATCCATGGTAAGGGAAGCAGGGAGGTTATCGTTCACTATGAGGGCCAGAGAGGTGTTGGTGATTATCCAACAGTATTCGAGGGCCTTATCAGGAATATGATGAGAAGATACAGGGAGACCTTCTCGGATACAATGAAGCAGGAATATGAGGAGTATATGAGTATTACACCTTGTCCTGTATGTAAGGGTATGAGACTGAAGAAGGATTCGCTTGCTGTTACGATTAATGACAGGAATATCTTCGAATTAACATCGTTATCGATTGAGGATCTGCAGAAGTTCCTTAATAATATTGAGCTTACTGAGACGCAGAAGATTATTGGTAAGCAGGTTCTTAAAGAGATTAATGCCCGTGTGGGCTTCTTAATGGATGTAGGACTTGACTACCTGACTCTTGGAAGAGCAGCATCATCTCTTTCCGGTGGAGAGGCTCAGAGAATCCGTCTTGCAACGCAGATTGGATCGGGATTAATGGGCGTATGCTATATCCTTGATGAGCCTAGTATAGGTCTTCATCAGAGGGATAATGATAAGTTGCTTGGTACACTTAAGCATTTAAGAGACCTTGGTAATACTCTGCTTGTAGTTGAGCATGATGAAGATACCATGAGAGCGGCTGACTTCATTGTTGATATCGGACCTGGAGCCGGAAGTCATGGTGGAGAGGTCGTGGCTGCGGGTACAGTAGAGGATATTATGAAGGTGCCTGAGTCCATAACAGGTCAGTATCTAAGCGGTAAGCTTAAGATTGCTGTTCCTGATAAGAGACGTGTTCCGGTGAGCTTCATAACAGTACATGGTGCAAGGGAGAATAACCTCAAGAATATAGATGTTGATATACCAGTCGGAGTGTTTACATGTGTAACCGGAGTATCGGGATCTGGCAAAAGCTCACTTGTTAATGAGATTCTACATAAGAGTCTTGCTAAAAGTCTTAACAGGGCAAGGACAATTGCAGGAGCACATGATTCCATTACAGGTATAGAGAGCCTTGATAAGATTATTGATATTGATCAGTCACCTATTGGAAGGACACCAAGATCCAACCCTGCCACATACACAGGTATGTTTGATTTAATCAGAGATCTGTATGCTACAACTCCTGATGCCAAGGCCAAGGGCTTTAGTAAGGGACGTTTCTCGTTCAATGTTAAGGGTGGACGATGCGAGGCCTGCTCTGGTGATGGAATCGTTAAGATAGAGATGCACTTCTTATCTGACGTATATGTTCCATGCGAGGTATGTAAGGGCAAGCGATATAACAGAGAGACTCTGGATGTTAAGTATAAGGGTAAGAATATCTTCGACGTTCTTGATATGACAGTGGAAGAAGCACTCAGTTTCTTTGAGAATGTGCCTAAGATCTATAAGAAGGTTAAGACTCTTTACGATGTTGGACTTGGATATATTAAGTTAGGTCAGCCATCAACCACATTATCGGGTGGTGAAGCCCAGAGAATTAAGCTTGCAACAGAGCTCAGCCGTTCAGCAACAGGTAATACAATCTATATTCTGGATGAGCCTACAACTGGTCTTCATTTCGCGGATGTTGCCAAGCTTATAGAGATATTACAGCAGTTGACCGATGCGGGTAATACAGTGGTTGTAATAGAGCATAATCTGGATGTCATCAAGACGGCAGATTACATCATTGACTTAGGTCCTGAGGGTGGAGACAAGGGCGGTACAGTTATTGCCACAGGAACACCTGAGGAAGTAGCTAAGGTTAGCAGATCATATACCGGTCAGTATATTAAGAAGATGCTAAAGAAATAAAAATTAATACCGATATTATAATTGGAGCCATCCCCTTTATTTTGGCTTAAAAATCAAGTATAATATACGCGTATTTTTATGTTCAGTAACCATGAAAGGGGTTTAATATATGCAGGCAACAGACATCGGAATTGATTTAGGTACAGCGAGTATTCTCGTGTACATCCGTGGCAAGGGCGTTGTTCTTAAGGAGCCATCGGTTGTAGCGTTTGATAGAGACACTAATAAGATTAAGGCGATTGGTGAGGATGCAAGACTCATGCTTGGTCGTACACCAGGCAACATCGTCGCTGTTCGTCCACTAAGACAGGGCGTTATCTCAGATTACACTGTAACTGAGAAGATGATGAAGTATTTCATTCAGAAGGCAGTTGGTAGAAGAAGCTTACGTAAGCCACGTATTGCTGTATGTGTGCCAAGTGGCGTAACTGAAGTAGAGAAGAAGGCAGTAGAAGATGCTACTTACCAGGCAGGTGCAAGAGAAGTGGCAATCATCGAGGAGCCAATAGCAGCAGCAATTGGTGCAGGAATTGATATTTCCAAGCCATGTGGCAATATGATTGTAGATATCGGTGGTGGTACTACTGACGTAGCTGTTATCTCACTTGGAGGTACAGTTGTCAGTGATTCAATTAAGATCGCCGGCGATGATTTCGACGAGGCCATTGTCAGATACATGCGTAAGAAGTACAACCTTCTTATCGGTGAGAGAATGGCTGAGGATATTAAGATTAACATCGGATCAGCATTCAAGAGAGCGGAGCCAGTTTACTATGATGTAAAGGGACGTAATCTTGTAACAGGTCTGCCAAGAGTAATCAAGATCTCAAGTGAGGATACAGAGGAGGCATTGAAGGATGTAACATCCAAGATTGTTGACTGTATCCACAGTGTTCTTGAGAAGACTCCACCAGAACTTGCAGCTGATATCGCAGACAGAGGAATTGTACTTACAGGTGGCGGAAGCCTTCTTAACGGATTAGAGGATTTAATCTGTTCCAAGACAGGTATTACAACAATGACCGCTGAGGAGCCAATGACAGCTGTTGCCATTGGTACTGGTAAGTTCGTAGAGTTCTTATCTGGTTACAGAGATTAGGAGATTTAGACAATGGTAAAAGGCTTGTATACCGCCTACACAGGCATGATCAATGAACAGCATAGAATGGATGTATTGACCAACAACCTGGCTAATTCCGATACCAACGGATATAAGAAGGAAGGTGCTACGAGCCAAGCATTCGATACAGTCTTAGTTGATAAGATTAAGGACCTGTCTGAGCCTGGAAGGCTTAACAGGAATGTTGGCAAGGCCAACTTCGGTGTTAAGATTGGTGAGAATTATACTGATTACTCACAGGGAGCTTTCAAGGTTACAGGCAACAAATATGATTTAGCTATTGCAGGCGATGGCTTTTTCAATGTTGAGTTCACTAATAAAGCTGGAGTGACGAGCACCAAGTATACACGTGATGGTGCGTTCGTTGTTAATACAGAAGGTTATCTCGTAACCAAGGATGGAGATTTTGTTCTTGGTGAGAGTGGCAGAATCAAGATAGATCCTACTCAGGATGTAGCAATCGATGCAAGAGGCTACATATCACAGAACGGAACAGAGATTGGTAAGATTAAGCTTACAGATTTCATGGACCTTAACTATCTTGAGCATTATGGAGAGAATTATTATCAGCCAGTGGAGGGCGCAACAGAGAAGACCACAGTAGGTGCGATAAGACAGGGATACATCGAGACCTCTAATGTACAGGTTGTACAGGAGATGGTAGAGATGATATCAGTATCAAGACAGTATGAGAGTAATCAGAAGCTCATTACTACTATTGATGAGACACTTGGAATCGCATCTCAGCAGTTAGGCAAGGTATAAGAGGTATTAATCTATGGTTAGATCATTATGGTCAGCAGCTAGCGGCATGATTGCGCAGCAGACAAACTTAGACGTAATCGCTAACAATTTAGCTAATGTCAATTCAACAGGCTACAAGGCCGAGACAGCAGAGTTCAAATCACTGCTGTATCAGACGATGCAGAACGAGACTACAACAGCTAATGGTGCTAACAAGCCAATTAGTGCACAGGTAGGTCTTGGTGTAAGA
>JAZLFL010000055.1:0-6968 GCA_045615825.1 Lachnospiraceae bacterium | reverse complement strand
TCTGATTGCCTCCTCTTCTGTTGGCTCTTCAACAGTAACAGGCTGGAATCTTCTCTCTAAAGCTGCATCCTTCTCAATATACTTACGATACTCAGTAATGGTTGTGGCACCAATTAACTGAATCTCGCCTCTTGCAAGTGAAGGCTTTAGGATATTGGAAGCATCAATGGCCCCTTCTGCGCCACCGGCGCCAATAAGTGTATGTAATTCATCAAGGAACAGAAGTACATCTCCGTCCTCGATTACCTCTTTAATAACCTTCTTAATTCTCTCTTCGAATTCACCACGGTACTTACTACCTGCTACCATTCCCGATAAGTCTAATGTAAGTACTCTCTTGCCCTTAACTGTATCTGGAACATCACCAGCTATAATTCTCTGGGCAAGGCCTTCAACGATTGCTGTCTTACCAACACCAGGCTCTCCAACAAGACATGGATTATTCTTGGTTCTTCTACTGAGAATCTGAATAACACGTCTGATCTCTGTATCCCTTCCAACAACCGGATCAAGCTTACCCTCTTTGGCAAGCCTTGTAAGGTCACGGCTGTACTGTGCGAGCATGGAATGGCCACCCTTTTTCTTACTGGCATTTGCCTTAATCTCCTCTGCGAACTCAGCCATATCCTCGCCCATGGCAACAACCACGTCAATATATAACTTCTGTAAGCTTACACCAAGAGTATTAAGTATTCTTGCTGCAACATTCTCACCCTCCTTAAGGATGGCAAGTAATATATGCTCTGTTCCAATAGTCTCGCTATGGAATCTGTATGCCTGTTCTTCGCTCTCCTCTAAGACGCGCATAGCTCTTGGAGAGTATCCATTTCTCTCCTTAATAGCTGTATCACCGTCTGGAGCTACATAGTCCTTAATCAGCTCCTCAATCTTTGCTGCAGTTGCACCATTCTCCATCAGAACATTGGCTGCCACTCCTGTATTCTCCTTAAGGAGACCCAGTAATATATGCTCTGTTCCAATATAGCTCTGGTGCATCTTCTTGGCCGAAATCGCAGCCAGATGAAGTGCTGTCTTAGCCTTATCTGTAAATTCTAGTCTCATTAATATAAAACCCTTCGATTCTATTATTTGTGTCAATTATATGAAAACGAGGCCAGTTATGACCTCGTTCATACTTCGTTATAGATTACGACAGATATTAGTTATCAATATCAAGGAACTCGAATTCCATATCATCATCGATATCTAACATTCCGCTTGTTGACCATGCATCATCAGATTCTACGCTACGGCCTCTACGGCTTGGCTTAACATAGTCGTCTTCGTCATCCTCATCGTCTTCATCATCGAAATCATAGCTTCTCTTAGCACGACGGTTCTTCTTACCACCGAATCCAAGACGACGCTTTGGTCTCTCATATTCCTCTTCGTCTTCTTCCTCTTCCTCATCTTCGTATGATTCTTCCTCATAGTCATCCTCATACTCAGATTCATCCATCTCACCATAATCCTCGTAATTGTCTCTTAACTTAAGAAGGAGAACAACTACTGCAACGATAAGACCGATAAGAAGCACTGCCATAACGATGATAACAATCTTAAGAATTCCAATCTGGCTGTTATCCTCGTCAGCATACTGCTGGCTCTGCTGCATTACAGCATAGATATTATTAATACTCTGCTTAGTGCCCTTGATATGGTCATAGAGGAACCACTCATCAACACCTTCGCTGTTAGCCTCATATACTACTTCATAATCATCACTATATGTTGGAGCTGGAGCAGAGACTGCTTCTGGCTCATCAACTACTTCTGACTCCTCTGCTTCTGGCTCAGCAAACTGTGTAACCTCAAGGAAGTCAGATCTGATGAATCCTTCAACACCCTTATCATCTGCTACGAAGCTTACCTGATACCATGTATATCCGTCAGCATCCATAGCTTCACCTGTAATGCTAACCTCCTGACCAGACTTAGCACTGCCTGCCTTGGATGTTGATGTAGATGCACCTGAACGAACTGTTACTGTATCAGCTGATACGACACCTGCAATTGCCTGTGATGGGCTTGTTCCTGTTGATGGTGAAGACTCATCACCTGCTGAACCTTCGCTTGTAGCTGCTGCTGGATCAGCTGCTGCATCATCTCCTGATGGAGCCTCAACAAGATCAGATCTGATGAAACCTGTATCTCCACCATTCTTAACCTCATACCATGTATATCCATCACCTGGCTCTGTCTTGCTTAAAATCTCAAGCTCTGTTCCACGCTTAACAGTAAAAGCTACGTCTGCAGATGTGCTTGCTGATGCACGAACACGGCACTCGTCAGCTGTAACCTTGGTTGTTGCTGCGAATAGACTTGCTGTGCTTAATACAAACACACTGGTCATCACTACTACGCCAGTTAAAAATCTTCCTAAATTCTTCTTCATTTTCTCCTCCTGAATACTACTACGTATATTAAGCCTCATCAATCGCCCGACCGATATCATGACGCATATATTTATTCTCGAAGCTTACCCACTCTGTTGCTGCATAAGCGTTAGCCCTTGCTTCCTTAAGAGTAGCTCCCTTGGCTGTAATGCCAAGAACACGGCCTCCATTAGTTACTATACCATTATCTGACAGCTTTGTGCCAGCATGGAAGCAATAATATCCATCTTTATCATCAAAATTATCAAGTCCTGTGATAACCTTGCCCTTCTCATAAGCTACTGGGTAGCCATCTGATGCAAGTACTACACATACTGCAGCATTATCCTCGAACTCAAGATCAATCTTATCCAGAGTACCGTCCACGCAGGCTTCCATAACCTCAATGATATCATTTTTCATTCTAGGAAGTACTACCTGAGCCTCTGGATCACCGAATCTAGCATTATACTCAAGTACTCTTGGACCATTAGGTGTAAGCATAAGGCCAAAGAAGATAATTCCCTTGAACTCTCTGCCCTCTGCTGCCATGGCATCAACAGTTGCCTGGTAGATATACTTCTTACAGAACTCATCAACCTCATCTGTATAGAATGGGCTTGGTGAGAATGTTCCCATACCACCTGTATTAAGACCTGTATCACCATCTCCTTCTCTCTTATGATCCTGAGCAGATGTCATGATTCTGATAGTCTTACCATCAACGAATGAGAGTACTGATACCTCTCTTCCTGTCATGAACTCTTCAACTACCATTCTATTGCCTGCGCCACCGAACTTCTTATCCTGCATAATCTCCTTAGCACCATCCAAAGCTTCCTCTAAGGTATTGCAGATCAATACGCCCTTACCAAGCGCAAGGCCGTCAGCCTTAAGTACGATTGGCATATTGGACTTCTTAATATATTCAACAGCATCCTCATACGAATCAAAATTCTCATAAGCTGCTGTAGGAATATTGTACTTCTTCATAAGATCCTTGGAGAATGCCTTGCTACCCTCTAAGATTGCTGCATTAGCTCTAGGTCCAAAGGTTCTTACTCCGATCTCTTCCATACGGTCCACAAGACCGCCTACTAAAGGATCATCCATACCTACGATACAGAAGTCGATCTCTTTCTCCTTAGCGAAATCCACCAGCCTGTCAAAGTCCATAGCTCCTATATCAACACATTCTGCAAGTGAAGCAATTCCTGCATTACCAGGTGCACAGTATAACTTCTCCACCTTATCGCTCTTAGCTACACATGTACATATTGCATGCTCACGACCGCCGCCGCCTACAACCAGAACCTTCATCGTCCAATCCTCCGTATTACTTATCTATCTTTACTCGTCCGTTCTCTACTGTCACTTTACCATTGGCAATAAGATTAATTGCCTTAGGAAGGATCACCCATTCTGCCTTCTCCATTACACGCTTCTGCAGGATCTCAGGTGTATCTCCATCCTCTACATCAACGCTCTTCTGCAGAATAATAGGGCCTGTATCTGTTCCTTCGTCCACGAAGTGAACTGTGGCACCAGTCACCTTAACACCTCTGGCAAGAGCTCCCTCATGAACCTTCAGTCCATAATATCCCGTTCCGCAGAAGGAAGGAATGAGAGAAGGATGTATATTAACAATACGATTCTTATATGCCTTAACCATTGCTTCAGGAATATTAACAAGGAATCCCGCAAGCACGATAAGATCCGGATTAAGCTCATTCATCTTATCAAGGAATGCCTCATTGAACTTATCCCTGCTCTCGTAATCCTTTGGGCTTAAGCAAATACCCGGAATAGAAGCATTCTCAGCACGTGTAAGTGCATATGCTCCCGCGTTATTACTGATTACACCAATGATATTGGTATTAGTGATAATTCCATCCGCTATTCCATCTATAATTGCCTGAAGATTAGTACCACCACCGGATACACATACTACAATATTCATTATACCAGCTCAACTTCCTTATTACCTGAGATAACCTCACCAACAATATATGCCTTCTCACCAGATGCCTCGATAGCTGCAATAGTCTTATCAACATCTGCTGGACCAATGGCAAGTACCATACCAAGACCCATGTTGTATGTGTTATACATCATCTTCTCTTCGATAGCACCTGTCTTCTGTAATAAGCCAAAAATTGGTGGAATTGGGTAGCTGTCCTTCTGAACCTTAACGCTTACTCCATCTGGAAGCATTCTTGGGATATTCTCATAGAAGCCACCACCTGTGATGTGGCTGCAGCCCTTAACAGTTACTCCAGCCTTCTTAATCTCCTTAAGTGCCTTAACATAGATTCTTGTTGGAGCGATTAATGCCTCCCCAAGAGTCTCACCGAGCTCATCATAATATGTATCAAGGCTCTCCTTAGTCATCTCAAATACTTTACGAACAAGTGAGAAGCCATTGCTGTGAACACCACTTGAAGCGATACCAACTAATGTATCACCAGCCTTAATATTCTCACCAGTAATCATATCCTTACGGTCAACAACACCTACTGTGAAGCCGGCAAGATCGTAATCCTCTTCTGGCATAAGACCTGGATGCTCAGCAGTCTCACCACCAATGAGGGCTGCATCTGACATCTTACAGCCTTCAGCAACACCCTTAACGATCTCTGCAATCTTCTCAGGATAATTCTTACCACATGCAATATAGTCAAGGAAGAATAATGGCTCACCACCAGCACAAGCTACATCATTAACACACATAGCTACTGCATCGATACCAATTGTGTCATGCTTATCCATAATAATAGCAAGCTTAACCTTGGTACCACATCCATCCGTTCCTGATAAAAGAACTGGATCGTCCATATCCTTAATCTTCTTAAGTGAGAATGCACCAGAGAATCCACCAAGCCCTCCAAGTACTTCTTCTCTCATAGTCCCCTTAACATATTCCTTCATCAGTTCAACTGACTTATAGCCTGCCTCAATATCAACACCGGCTGTTTTATAATCTAAAGCCATTTTCCGCCTCCTACAACTTTCTATTATTTTGTATAGTTCTTATATCCAACTTCCTGTAACTTCTTATCCTTGGCTACTACCTGGTCCTTTAAAGAGGCCTTGTACTCCTTAAGCTTATTAAGTACCTCTGCATCTGATGTTGCAAGAATTCTTGCTGCGAGCAGTCCTGCATTGGCACCACCATTAATAGCTACAGTTGCTACAGGGATTCCTGGTGGCATCTGAAGAATTGAATACAGTGCATCCTGTCCACCAAGCGCACCGCCTCCCATTGGAATACCAATAACTGGCATTGGGAATATAGCTGCGCACATACCTGGAAGATGTGCTGCCATTCCTGCTCCTGCGATAATTACCTTGAAGCCCTTCTCCTCTGCACTGTTAGCATACTCGAAGAACTCCTCTGGCTCTCTGTGAGCAGATATAATATTCATCTCATAGCTGATTCCAAGCTGATCCAAAATATCAGCAGCTTTGGACATGACTGGCATATCCGAATCACTACCCATTACAATTCCTACCTGTGCCATAACTTTCCTCCTAATTAAATGGCTCATTCAGAGCCTCTGTTCCATCTAATACGAATCTTCCGTCCTTAATAATATCTATCTCCGTTCCATCCCCGGTAACACCATACAGTCTTCCGAGCTCATCATATGGAATGGTAATATCTGTATGACAACCAAAATATGCCTTAAGCGGATCAGTGTCTCTTAACGCCGATACACTGTTATCCCTTGCCACAATCGCCTTGCCATCCGGATTGTAAGTCATATTGTCCTCCTCATGAGAATAACATGTATCACCCATGGCAAAATGTGGTCCCGTCTTCTCCGCAATAAGTATTGGCAGTATACTCTCAAGTCCATACTTCCTGCACATTACATAGGCAGTCGTGTTGGTACCTATCGCAAATTCTCCGATTGGAAGTGTCTCATGCTGGAACAGGAGATGCTCTTTGATAAATTCCTTATTCTCCTTATCCGATTCATAATTATCACAATCATAATCGGCTATCATTCCATCACTCAGACGCAGCTTAAGATTCTTATATGGAAGCCCGTTAAGATATACATTCTTAACATGCAACACTCCCATAGTACCCTCTAGCTTCGGCGATGTAAATACCTCTCCAACAGGAATATTCACATCTGCCACACAATTTTCAAAAATTGTCTCCTTCTCAGGGCACTTAAGCTCATACAGCATAACCGTAAGATTGGTCTCATTGCCATTCGCACCTTCAATTCTTGCATACTTACACTCATCCAGCGCGTCAATTATGGTCTGCTGTATCTTCTGATACATCTCATAATCCAGAGTATTAATTCTTATTGTCTCATTAAAAATCTCTTCGAACTTATCGCCAATTGCAGGAACCGGGAATGCGATAATGGTGAAGCTTCTCTCCTCACCCTTCACATACTGATTCATCAGATTGCCTGCCCTGACATTATATTCTGTAAGAAGCTTTGTAGTAGCACTATCCGGCTTAAGGATCTCTGCTCCATACTGGGGTTCGAAAGGCTCCTCACCGAAGCACTCTATTACTGCCGGTCCGCCGAACTTATCAGCTTCCGACTTTACCTTCTCAAGTGCATT